>CALMDF010000082.1 GCA_937864895.1 uncultured Holophagales bacterium
CACCTCTTCGACGACGACCCGGAGCCGTTCGCCGCCACGAGGACGACGACCTTCGGCCCCGCGGCCGGGAAAGTCACCGTGGGCGACTGGACGGTCGTCGCGGTCATGCCGTCTCCCGGGAACCAGAGCCAGCTCGTGGCCTGCGGCGAGGACGTGTCGGTGAACGTCACGGCCTGCCCGGCGACGACGGACGCCGGGACGGAGAAATTCGCGGCGGGCGGCGCGAGCGAGTACGTGGGGCTCGAAGCCTCGGGCCCGGGCCCTCTCTCGGGGCTGCACGCCCAGCCCCTCACGAAGAGCTGCACCGGGTCGACCGTGCCCCGGGGAGGGGCCGACGCCGTCAGCCCCGCGGCCGAGGTCCACGCGCCGCCGTTGAGCCTCCACTCGTAACGGGTCGGGGCAGATCCCGCCGCCGGCGCCCCCCACTGGAGGGTCAGGAAATCCGTCGCCGTGACGGGACCGTTCGGGTTCCCCTGGGGCCGGATGACGGGCGAGACCGGGGCGGCCGGCGGCCCGCAGACCGTGATCACGGCCGTCGTCGTCTTCGGGGAGGCCCCGGCGACCGAGTAGGTGAAGGTGACGGTGGAGGGCCCGGGGAGGGCCGAGGCGTTCGCCTGGAACGAGAAGGCGGCCGGACCGAACGCCGGAGGCGCGAGGACCGCCGAGGCCGGGCTCACGGTGACGCCCGCCGGCAGGCCGGAGGGGACGACCGTGATGCTGGATGCCGGGGGGCAGGCGCCGGGGGCGAGAGAGGCCGCGATCGTGGCCGGCGCTCCCCCGGCGGAGAGCGTGATCGCCGGCGGCGAGACGGCCGGCGTGTAGTCGCCGGTACCGACGTTGACGACGAAGGTCGTCGTCGCGCCGATGCCGGCCGAGTCCTCCGCGCGCACCACGACGGTCTTCGTCCCCGGCAGGGCGCCGGGTTTGGCCGAGACGGAGAACGTCGCCGCCTGCGCGGGCGGAATCGCCGGGAGCTGGACCTGCGCCGGCGTGATCGAAAGCTCGGACGGGAGGAGCGGGAAGGTGACCAGCATCGTGCCGGCATAGCCGCCGAACGGGGTCACCGTCACCGAGTTCGCCACGGCCGCGCCTCCCGGGCAGACGCTCAGCTCCGGTTTAGCGAGCGAGAGCGTGACGCCGCCCGGGTTCGTCACGACGAGGGTGAAAGAGTCGTCCCCGCTCGGCGTCGGGCTCGTGGTGACGATCACGCCGTAGCTGCCGGGCACCGTGCCGGCAGCTACGGCGATGCGGAACGTGACGGTGGTCCACGACTGCTGCTGCAGGAGAAACGACACGGGCGAGGGGACCGGGGTGGCGCCGGACGGGAGGCCCCTGAAGACGAGCTGCTGCGGCCCCGTCGGAGGCCCGTCCGTCGCGAAGCTCACGGTCGCGGTCACGCTGCCGGAGGTGGACCCGGGAGCCACCGTCAGCGACGAGGGAGCCAGCGAGAGGCCGTTGACGAAGTAATTGAGGAGCCCGTAGGCCGGCGCCGGAGAGCCGTAGACCGGCGTCTCCCCGTTGCCGGGCCACGCGTACGGCGCGGCGGCGAGCCGGAACGAGACCGTTGCCGTGAGCTGCCCCGTCGGCACCGTGAACGAGACCGTCGACGGAACCGTCGTGATCCCGTAGGGCATGTACGGGAAGGTCAGCGTCTGGGTCCCGGTCGGGGCCGTCGTCCCCACCGCGTAGGCGACCTGGGCCGTGATGAGCCCGGACACCTCGCCGACGGAAAGGGGCACGGTTGCCGGCGAGAACGTGATCGTGCCTCCGTTCGTCTGGGCCTCGGCGGGCACGACCGCCACGACCACGAGGAGGGAGAGGATGCAGAGGAAGGAACCGCGGAGGATCGCTCTCTGCGACATCGTCGCTCCTTTCGCCTCAAGCACCCTCCTAGGGCACCTCGGGCGTCACTTGTCTTCGGGCCGGTTGACCGGACTTTACCAGCACCGGACGCGGCGGGTATCCCCCCGGGGCGGCCCTTCGCCCCGGGGGACTTGCCCGCCCGGCCCGCCATCCGAGGCCGCGTTGGTTCCGCCGAACGCTAAGAAGTCCCTGCGCCCCGCGGCCGGCGCGGCGCGACCGGCTGCGCGGGCTCCCCGAAGGGAATCGCCCGCTCCTCGACCGCCGCGTCGAGCCCGGCGGGCCCCACCAGCTCGATCCGGAAGGCCCCTGTCACGCCCCACGCCGACAGGTCGTGGCGCGCCTCTTCCCCCGCGGCGAGGACGATCCTGCGTTCGACGGCGACCCGTCCTTCCGGGTCGACGAACCGCAGGTAAGCGACGGCCTCGCCGTCACCTTCCAGGCGGCGCAGGAGAAGAGTCGTCCCGGCCTCGACCTCGACGCGACCGAGGGCGAGCCGGCCGTCGGGCTCGCGGCCCAGGGCCCGGACCGCGACGCCCGCGGAGGAGCGCACGGCGAACGCCGGGAGGACGTTGACCGTCGCCGCCTTCGAGCTCGACCCCGAACCGTTCGTCGCGACGAGGACGACCACCTTCGGCCCGGGCGACGGGAACGTCACGGTGGGCGACTGGACGGTCACCGCGGGCATTCCGTCCCCGGGGAACCAGAGCCAGCTCGTCGCCTGGGGCGAGGAGGTGTCGGTGAAGGTCGCGGGCTGTCCCGCCACGACCGACGCCGGAACGGCGAAGCTCGCGACCGGCGGGGCGAGCGGGTAGACGGGGCTCGCGGCCTCCGCCCCCGGCCCTCTCTCGGGATCGCACGCGTAGCCGCGGACGAAGAGCTGGACCGGGTCGAGCGTGCCGCGGGGCGGCGCCGAGGCGGAGGTCCCGAGGGCCGTGGTCCAGTCGCTCCCGTTGAGCCGCCACTCGTAGCGGGACGGCACGGCTCCGGCGAGCGGAGCTTCCCACCGCAGGGCGAGGCCGTCGGTCGCCGTGACCGGCCCCGAAGGGTTGCCCTGCGGCTGGATCACGGGCGACTCCGGGCCATCGGGCGGCCCGCAAACGAGGACCTCGGCGCTCGCCGTCTGCGAGAAGCCGGAACCGGTCCCGAACGAGAAGAGGATCGTCGAGACCCCGGGCGCGGCCGGCTCCGAGGCGCGCACGGAGAATTCCGCCGGCCCGAAGCCCGGAGCCGCGAGAACGACCGAGGGAGGTTCGACCGTCACGCCGGGCGGGAGGTCGGAAGGCGTCACCGTGACGTCGGAGACGGGGGGGCAGCTGCCCGGGACGAGCGACACGGACAGGAGAGCCGGCGCACCTCCGGCGTTCAGCGGAAGCTGCGCGGGCGCCGCGGTCGGGGTGAACGACGGCGGCAGCACGTTCGCGACGAACGAGACCGTCGTCCCGAAGCCCCGCGGGTCGTCCACGCGGGCGGTCACGACCGCGGGACCGGGCGCCAACGCGCCTTCGGCCCTCACGGTGAAGACGACGACGCGGGACGGCGGGACGGGATCGACCGGGATCGTCTCCGGAGAGACCGTCAGGCCGGCGGGCAGGTCCGGGAACGTGACCGTGGGCGCCCCCGCGTAGCCGTTCAGCGAGCTGATCGCGAGCGAGTTCGTCCCGGCGGCGCCGCCCGGACAGAGGTCCACGACCGGCCTCTCCAGGTCGACGCCGATCTGCCCGACCCGGAGGACCGACACCGCCACCGTGGCCGTCCGCGGGTCTCCCGCCGGGGGCTGGAAGACGAACGCCGCTTCCGCCGTTCCCGCAGGGGCGATGCTGGAGGCGGACAGGGTGAAGACGACGGGCTCGAACGAGGGACCGACGAGCTCCGCCGAGGCCGGCGTCGCGGTCACCCCCGCCGGGAGACCGGTCGGGGTGACGGTGATGCTGGGAGGCGGGGCGCAGGCGTTCGGCGCCAGGGAGGCCGTGATCGTCGCCCCGGCTCCTCCCGAGGTGAGGGTCACCGCCGCGGGGGCGGCCGAAGGGGCGAAGTCCGCGGCGCCGACGTTCACGACGAAGCTGGTGGAGCCCGACGGCCCGTCGGGGTCGCTCGCGAGAACGGTGACGACCCTCCGGCCGGGGAACGCCCCGGGGAGGACGGAAACTTCGAAGGCGGCCGTCCGGGACGGTGGAATCGCCTCGACCCTGACCGAGCCCGGCGTCACCTTGATGTCCGACGGCAGGAGCGGGAACGTCAGGGTCGGCGCCCCGCGGTAGCCGTCGAGGGACTCGACGAGGACGGAGTTCGGGACGGCGGCGCCACCGGGGCAGGCGTCGACCGAGCCCTTCTCGGCGGTGAGGCCGATCCGGCCCGGGGCCTGCACCGTGAGGAGGAAGGTGTCCGAGTACGTCTGCAGGGCCTGCACCGTGCCCTCGACGAAGAAGTTCGGCGGGGGGGTCGGATCAGGGACGGAGACCCCCACGACGTAGGTGCCGGGGGGCGTCGACGCGCTCGTCGTGATCCGGAAGCCGACGACCGCGTAGCTCTGCTCGACCCCGAGGGTGAACGTCACGGGATTCGGGGTCGGCGCGGCCCCGGCCGGGAGGCCGCTGAAGACGAGCTGTTGCGGGCCCTGGGGGTAGTAGTAGCTGTACCCGACCGTGGCCTCGAGGCTGCCGGACGTCGTCCCGGCCACGACCGTCACCGCCGAGGGAAGGACCGAGACCGGCTCGATCTCGAACTCGAGCAGGCCGTACGAATAGGTCGGCGCGCTGTAGACCGGGACCTCCTGGAATCCCGGGAATGCCCAGGGCTCCGCGACGAGGCGAAACGAGACGGTCGCCGACGTCTGCCCGGGGGCGGTCGTGAAGGTGACGGTCGACGGGATCGTCGTGATCCCGTAGGGCAGCTCGAGGGCCCGGACCCCGCGGGAGGCCGCGCCGATCTGCCCGTATCCGAACACCAGCGTGTGGAGGCCTCCCGGGAGGCTCTGGTCCGGGCTGAAGACGACCTGGGCGGTGACGAGCGGAGAGGTCTCCCCGACACCGAAGGTCAGGACGCTCGGCGAGAAGGTGATCTGCGCGGCGGCGGGCACGGCCACGAGGACTGCGAGGACGCCGACGACGAACCCGCGGATGGCGAATCTCTGCGACATGGTCGCTCCCTCCTGTCGCCCCCGGCCCCCCGGAAGGGGCACCGCTGCTCTCTCTTCTGCCCGACGGCTGGGACCACTTTACCAGCGCCCGCCGGTGCAGGCTCCCCCGGCGCGGTTTATTCTCGGACCGGATGCTTCCTCCCTCCCGGCGATTCACCGCCCCGGCGACCCTCTTCCTGCTCGCCCTGCTTTTTCCGGGCTGCTCGGTCCGGAAGGTCGGCGTGAACGTCCTCGCGGGCGCCATCGCCGGAGGGAGCGACACCTATGCGACCGACGACGACCCCGAGCTCGTCGCGGCCGCGATCCCTTTCGGCCTGAAGACGGTCGAGGGCCTCCTCGCCGAGACCCCTCGCCACGAGGGCCTCCTCCTCGCCGCCGCGAGCGGGTTCACGCAGTACGGGTTCGCTTTCGTCCAGTCCGAAGCGGACTACGTCGAGGAGAAGGACCTCACCCGGGCCACCGAGCTCCGGGCCCGCGCCCGCAAGCTCTACAGGAGGGCCCTGGGGTACGGCCTTCGCGGGCTCGACGTCCGGCACCCCGGCTTCGAGGCGGGGCTTCGCGACGAGGCCCTCCGCGAGAAGACCCTGGCCGCGGCGACGAAGGCCGACGTCCCCCTCCTCTACTGGACGGGTGCGGCGTGGGGCGCGGCGATCTCGCTCTCGAAGGAGGACGCCGAGCTGACGGCGGACCAGGGGCTCGTCGAGGCGCTCGAGCGCCGCGCCCTCGCTCTCGACGAGCGGTTCGGGCAGGGGGCGATCCACGACTTCTTCATTGCCTACGAAGGCGGCCGGCCGCCCGCGGCCGGCGGCTCGGTCGAGCGCGCCCGGAATCACTTCGAGCGGGCCGTCGCCCTCTCCTCGGGAAGGCGGGCCGCTCCCTTCGTCTCCTTCGCCGAGACCGTCTCCGTCGGGGCCCAGGATCGCGCCGGGTTCGAGGAGCTCCTGAAGAGGGCCCTCGCCATCGACCCCCGCGCCGTTCCCGGGCTCACTCTCGCCAACACCGTCTCGCAGCGCCGGGCCGCCTGGCTCCTCGCCCGCGCCGACGAGCTCTTCCTGGAGTAGGCCGATGCCCCACCGTCGCCCGAAGGCCGCCCCCGCGCGGCTCCTTTTTCCCACGCTCGCGCTCCTCCTCGTCGCGGCGCTCCCCGCCCGGGCCCAGGTCGTCGTGAAGATGGCGACCCTCGTCCCCGAGGGCTCGAAGTACCACCTCGTCCTCAAGGAGATGCTCGAGACGTGGAAGAAGGCGACCCAGGGACGCGTCACCGCCCGGCTCTACCCGGGAAGCGTCGCGGGGGACGACCAGGACGTCGTCCGGAAGATGCGCCTCGGAAGCCTCAACGCGGGCCTCCTCACGAGCTCCGGGGCCCAGGCCATCGACCGGTCCGTCATGGCGTTCCAGGTCCCGATGCTCTACTCCTCGTACGAGGAGATCGACCACGTCCTCTCCGTCTACGGGCCGAAGGTCGAGGCGTCCATGGCGGCGAAGGGGTTCGTCGTCCTCGCCTGGGCCGACGGCGGCTGGGTCCGCTTCTTCACGAAGACTCCCGTGCGGACGCCGGACGACCTGAAGCCGCTCAAGCTCTTCGCCTGGGGAAACGACACGGACGCCCTCGAGATCTGGAAGGACGCCGGATTCAACCCGGTGCCGCTCCCGTCGACGGAGATCTCCACGGCGCTTCAGACCGGCCTCGTCTCGGCGCTCCCGACGACGCCGACCGCCGCCGTCCTGCTCCAGTGGTACCAGCACGCCAAGAACATGACCGACGTGAAGTGGGGGCTCCTCCTCGGCGCGATGGTCGTCAACAAGTCGACGTGGGACAGGATCTCGCCCGAGGACCAGAAGGCGGTCCGCGCCGCCGCCGCCGAGGCGGGCGCGCGCCTCCGAACCGAGGCCCGGGCCTCGGAGGAGAGGGACATCGCCGCGATGCAGAAGCGCGGCCTCAACGTCGTCGCCGTCGACGAGAAGACCGCGGCGCTCTGGCGGACCGCCGCCGAGGCGGCCTACCCCAGGGTCCGCGGAAAGGTCGTCCCGGAGGCTGCGTTCGACGAGGCCCGCCGGATCCTCGCCAGCTACCGGGCGACGAAGGCGACGGCGCCGAAGAGGTGACGGCCCCAGCGGTCTTCCGCCGGAGCGAGCAGGGGCTCCTCGTCGCGGCGCTCGCCGTCGCGACGGTCCTTCCCGTCATCGACGCCTTCGGCCGACCGCTCGGCGGGTTCCACGTGCCGGGCGCCGGGTCGATCCTCCAGCTCGTCACGCTCTGGATCGCCTTCGTCGGCGGCCTCCTCGCGACGCGGGAGGGAAAGCACCTGACCCTCTCGACCGCCGAGCTCATCCGGAGCGAGCGTGTCCGGCGCGGCGCGCGGCTCTTCTCCTTCTCGGTCGCCGCCGCCGTCTGCGCGGTCCTCGCGTGGGCGAGCGTCGGCCTCGTGAGGGCCGACCGGGAGCAGGGAAAGGTCCTCTCGTTCGGGCTGCCGGAGTGGGTCGCCGAGACGATCATGCCGGCCGCCCTCCTCCTGATGGCCGTCCGGTTCGCCTGGATGGCTTCCGACGGGGCGAGAGGCCGCGCCGCGGCCTTCGTGACGCTCGCGTCCCCGGTTCTTCTCGCCCTCCTCCCGGAGGCGGCCGCGCCGAAGCTCGTCCTTCCGCTGGCGGCGGTCATCCTCCTCGCGGCGCTCCTCGGGGCGCCCGTCTTCGTCGCCATGGGAGGGCTCGCCTGCCTCCTTTTCTGGAAGGACGCCGTCCCCGTCGCCGCCGTTTCGGCCGAGGTCTACCGCCTCGTCGCCTCGCCGACGCTTCCCGCGATCCCGCTCCTGACCGCCGCGGGATACATCCTGGCCGAGGGAGGCGCCTCGGCGCGGCTCGTCCGCTTCTTCCGCGCCCTCTTCGGGTGGATGCCGGGCGGCATCGCCGTCATGGTCGCCGCGGTGTGCGCTCTCTTCACGACGTTCACCGGCGGCTCCGGGGTGACGATCATCGCCCTCGGCGGCCTCGTCTACCCGATCCTTCGGGACGACGGCTACCCCGAGGGCTTCTCGCTCGGCCTCGTGACCGCCGCCGGGAGCCTCGGCCTCCTCTTCCCTCCCTCGCTCCCCGTCATCCTCTACAGCGTCGTCGCATCCGTTCCCGCCGACTCCCTCTACCTCGCCGGGTTCCTCCCCGGCCTCCTCCTCGTCGTCCTGGTGGCCGCCTGGGGGGTCCGGCAGGGGCTGCGCCTCGACGCGGCGGGCAGGAAGAGGCCCCCCTTCCACCTGCGCGAGCTGGCGGTCTCGTTCTGGCGGGCGAAGTGGGAGCTGGCCCTGCCGCTCCTCGTCATCGGCCTTTTCGCGAGCGGCTTCGCGTCGATGGTGGAGGCCTCGGCCGCGGCCTGCGCCTACGCCGCCATCATCGGGTGCCTCGTCACGCGCGACATCCACCCCTTCCGGCAGCTCCCCGGCGTCCTCGTGAAGGCGGGGGCGCTGATGGGCGCCGTCCTCCTCCTCCTCTCGGTCGCCATGGGGCTCACGAGCTGGCTCGTCGACGCCCAGATCCCCTCGGCGCTCCTCGAGTCGGTGAAGACCCACGTCTCGTCGCCGCTCGTCTTCCTCCTCGTCCTGAACCTGATCCTGCTCGTCCTCGGGAGCGTCCTCGAGATCTACTCGGCGATCGTCATCCTGGCGCCCCTCGTCGCGCCGATGGGGGCCGCCTTCGGGATCGACCCGATCCACCTCGGGGTCATCTTCCTCGCGAACCTCGAGCTCGGGTTCCTCTTCCCGCCGGTCGGCCTGAACCTTTTCCTCTCCTCGTCCCGCTTCGGGATCCCGCTCACGAAGCTCTACCGGCACGCGGTGCCGTACCTGCTCATCCTCGGCGCTGGCGTCCTCCTCATCACCTACGTCCCGGCGATCTCGACCGGCGTCCTGACGCTCCTCGGGAGGCGGTAGGCCGGGGGGACGGTACCCTCAGCGAGGCGGCGTCGCGGGAGCCGGCGCCGCGACGCCCCACTCGACGAGCCGCCGCTTCGCGTAGTCGACCTGCTCCCCCGTGGCGCCGCTCTGCGCGACGAGCTTGTACTTCTCCGCGGCGCGGGCCCGGTCGCCCAGCTCCTCGAAGCTCCGGCCCAGGTAGAAGGCGGTCACGAGCTGCGGGCCGACCGACTTCTCGGCGGCCTCGAGCTCGGAGATGGCGTCGCGCCAGTCGGAGAGCCGGTAGGCCGCGAGGCCTCCCGCCAGGCGGCCGTGGTAGAGCGCCGGGTCCCGCCTGGCGGCCTCGCGGGCCGCCTCGCGGGCCGAGCGGGGCTCCTTCGCCTCGACGAGCGCGAGGGCCTTCAGAGCCGGGAGGATCGCCTGCCGGGGCGCGAGGCGCGAGGCCTCGTCGAACTTCGCGGCGGCGCCGCGGGCGTCCTTCCTGGCGAGGAGCTTCTCTCCCTCGTCCATGAGCGCGAACGCGGGCGCCTCCGCCTTCAGGTTGCGCGTCGCGGCGGCGAACGTCTCGACGCGGTACGGCGCTCCCAGCTTCTCCGGGTAGGTCGCCGCGGCGCGCTGGCGGGCCGTCTCGATCCTCTCCGAGGTGAGCGGGTGGCTCTGGAACATCGCCTCGAGCTTCGAAGGCTCGCGGTCGTGCGCGCCCTTCAGGATCTCCATCGACTCCACGAACCCCTTCGGGTTGTAGCCCGCCCTCGCCATGTACTCCATGCCGAGCTCGTCGCTCTGGCGCTCGTGGTCGCGGGAGTAGCGGAGGAGGACGAGCTGGCTCCCGATCCCGGCGGCCGCCATGATGAGGGGCCCCCCCTTCACGTCTTCCGACTCGAGGACGATCGCGCCGATGCCGAGGAGGCCGCCGACGAGCATCTGGGTCGTGTACTGCTGGGCGCCGTGGCGGGCCGTGACGTGCCCGATCTCGTGCCCCAGGACTCCCGCCAGCTGGTCTTCCGTCGTCATCCGGTTCAGGAGGCCGCGGGTGATGCAGATCTTCCCGCCCGGGAGGGCGAAGGCGTTGTCGTAGTTCGCGTTGACGACCCGGAACTCGTAGTCGAGCGCCGCGCGGTGCGAGACCTTCGCCAGGCCCAGCCCCACGCCGCTCACGTAGCCCTGCAGGCCCGGGTCGGCGACGGCGCCGTACGACTCCTGGATCATCGGGCCGTAGGCTTCCGCCCCGAGCTGCTTCTCCTGCTCTTCGCCCAGGAGGGAGAGCTGGGACTTCCCCGTCACGGGGTTCGTGACGCAGGCCACCCCTAAGGCGGCCGCGACGAGGGCGGCGGCGATGCGGCGGGCGAGGGGCCTCTTCATGCCCGAATCTTGTCTCTTCGACCCGAAATTGCAAGACGCCGGACGATCGCTCCGGCCTCGCGTGGAGCCCTCCTTAGACGGTCGCCTTCCTCGCCCGGGCGGCCTGCTGGGCCTGGATCGCGGTGAGGTTGATCGTGAAGACGATGTCCTCGACGAGGCAGCCGCGGGAGAGGTCGTTCACCGGCTTGGCGAGCCCCTGGAGCATCGGGCCGATGCTGACGACGTTCGCCGAGCGCTGGACCGCCTTGTAGGTGACGTTCCCGGTGTTCAGGTCGGGGAAGATGAGGACGGTCGCCTTCCCCGCCACGGGCGACTTCGGCGCCTTCAGGCGCGCGACGTCGGGCATCACGGCCGCGTCGTACTGGAGCGGGCCGTCGAGGGCGAGGTCGGGGCGGAGCTCGCGTGCGAGGCGCGTCGCCTCCTTCACCTTCTCGACGTCCTCGCCGGTGCCGCTCGCCCCGGTCGAGTACGAGAGCATCGCGATGCGCGCCGGGACGCCGAAGGCGATCGCCGAGTCGGCGCTCTGGATCGCGATGTCGGCGAGCTCGGCCGCGGTCGGGTTGGGGTTCACGGCGCAGTCCCCGAAGACGAGAACCTGGTCGGGGAGGCACATGAAGAAGATGCTCGACACGAGGTTGCATCCCGGGACCGTCTTGATGATCTGGAGCGCCGGCCGGATCGTGTGGGCCGTCGTGTGGATCGCGCCCGAGACGAGGCCGTCGGCCTCGTCGAGCGCCATCATCATCGTGCCGATCATGATCGTGTCCTGAAGCTCGATCTCGGCCCGGTCGGGGGTCATTCCCTTGCTCTTGCGCCTCTCGACGAGAGGCTCGACGTAGCGGTGGGCCACGTCGGCGGGGTTCACGATCTCGACCGTCTCCGGCAGGGTCACTCCCTGCCGGGCCGCGACGTCCCGGACCTCGTCGGGGCTGCCGAGGAGGACGCAGCGCGCGATCCCCTTCGCGGCGACGATCGCGGCGGCGGCCACCGTGCGCGGCTCCGTCCCCTCGGGGAGGACGATCCGGCGCACGTCCTCTCTGGCGGTCTCGATAAGGCGGTGGCGGAACGCGGGCGGCGAGAGGCGCGGAACGCGCGCCGGCTTGGCGAAGGCGCGCGCCCAGCCGAGGTCGACGTGGTCGGCGACGAAGCTCATCGTCTTCTCGACGCGCTCCGCGTCGTCGACGGGGATCGTCGGGTTCATCGAGGCGACGTGGGTGGCGGCACGGTAGCTCGAGGACTGCACCTGCAGGAGCGGGAGCCCGGAGTCGAAGACCTTGCGGCAGAGGTCGAGGACCCGCCGGTCGGGGGCGAGGCCGCCGGTGAGGACGACGCCCGCGAGCGGGGTGCCGCTCTGGACCGTCATCGCCGCGGCGAGGAGGATGTCGCTCCGGTCGCCCGGGGTGACGACGAGCGTTCCCGGCTTCATCGCCTTCAGCGCGTTCGGGACCGTCATCGCGCAGACCGCGACGTCCTTCACGCGGCGGGTCCGACCCTCGCCCGGGAAGAGGACCTGGGCGCGGAGCGCGTCGCCGATGTCCTTGACGCGCGGTGCCATCAGGTCCGAGTTGCACGGGACGATGGCGATGGGCCGAAGCCCCTCCGCCTCGAGCGCCGCGCGGTGCTCCTTCACGCACGCCTCCGAGAGCCCCGGGACGGCGCACCCCGAGCAGCCCGCGGAGCCCGGCCCGAAGGAGTCGGTTTCGACGTCGCCGTCATCCCCCTTCCGCTCGCAGACGCGGTTCAGGATGGCGCCGACGGACCGGCCGTCGGAGAGCGCGCCGAAGCCGCGCGCGGCGATGGCGACCGTCTCGGCCACCTCCTCCGCGGTCTGGTCCGAGGGCGCCGCCACGAGGACGAGCTCGGCGTCGAGCGCCTTGAGCATGAGGGCGTTGACGCGCGTGGAGTGGACCATCCCCATCTCCGGGTGCATCCCCTGGACGATGAGGACGTCGACGTCTTCGCCCGCCTGGTCGGCGATCGCGACGACGCGCTCCATGAGCGTCTGGTCGTCGCCGGCGGCGAGGAGACCCTCCGCCTCGCCGCGCGGCACCGCCGGCGGGATGGCGAAGTGGGCCCCGAGCGAGAGGAGCGGGATCGTGTGGTCGGGCTCCCGGTTCGCCACGGGCTTGGCGAAGGCGACGCGGATCCCCTCGCGGTCGAGGGCGCGGACGATGCCG
>CALMDF010000083.1 GCA_937864895.1 uncultured Holophagales bacterium
GCTCCTGGGTTTGTTCGGTCGAGTGACCGGGGGCAGGCGTGCAATGGTGTATTGTTTTGAGCCATTCACGGTGGCACGCCTGCCCCCGAGTCTCCGACATCCACGGGAGGCGGTGAGGGGGGAGACCCGAGGGCCTCGGGGCCGGAATCCGCTTCGGTCTCCCCGTCGTATGACGAGGAGTGCCGTCGACAGAGTTCGCGAGCCTCTGAGTCTCCAGGAGCTCCCGATTCCGGAGGGCCCATGAAATCACTCCACTTCGCCACGACGATCCACGCCCCCCGCAAGGCCGTGTGGGACGCGATGCTCGCGCCCGACACCTACCGGATCTGGACCGCGCCGTTCATGGAGGGCTCGCAGTACGAGGGCTCCTGGGAGAAGGGCGCCCGCATCCGCTTCCTCGGGCCCGACGGGAGCGGCATGGCGTCGGTCATCGAAGAGAGCCGGCCCCACGAGTTCCTCTCCATCAGGCACCTCGGGTTCGTCAAGGACGGGGTCGAGGACCTCGAGAGCGAGGCCGTGAAGGGCTGGGCCGGGTGTCACGAGAACTACAGCTTCTCGGACGCGGGCACGTCCACCCAGGTCACCGTCGACCTGGACGTGACCCCCGAGTTCGAGGACTACATGGTCAAGACCTGGCCCCGGGCCCTCTCGGCGCTGAAGGGAATCTGCGAGCCCGGCGCCGCCGCGCCTCCCGTTCCCCCCGCCCCCGCGGGGTAGGCATGGCGGACGGCGCGCCGAGGGATGGAATGACCGAGCCCGGCGAGCCCCTCCTCGACGCCTGGCGGATCAACGCCCGCGTCACTTCCTTCCTCGTCGAGAGCCTCCCCGCCGACCTCTGGTCCGCCTCGCTCCCCGGCTCGCCCCGGCGCACCTTCCGGAGCCTTGCGGCCCACCTCCACAACTCGCGCCGCCTCTGGATGAGGAGCCTCGCCACCGGCGCCGGCATCCCCCTTCCGGCGCCGGTCGACCGGCTCGGGGTCACTCCCGCCGCCCTCGCCGCCGCGCTCGGCGAGAGCGGCGGGCGGATCCTCCTCATGCTCGAGGCCGGCCTCGCGAACGGCTGCAGCTTCCCGGGCGTGTCGAGGCCGTTCTTCTACGGGGCCATGCCCCGGAACGTGGCGCTCTTCGTCGCCTACGCGGTCTCCCACGAGGCGCACCACCGGGGCCAGGTGGTCCTTTCGGGCGGCGCTGTCGGCCGGCCCCTCCCGCAGGAGGTGACGGCCGGGCTCTGGCAATGGTCTGCCCGGGTCCGGGAGGCACGCGTGCTCCGCGGGCCTCACCTGGTGTAAAAAAGCCGCCAGCGGGAGCAGCATGAAACACCTTCCCCGACTCTTCGAGAACAACCGCGCCTGGTCCGCCGAGATGCACCGGAGCGACCCGGAGTTCTTCTCGCGTCTCCTGCACCAGCAGGCGCCGTCGTACCTCTGGATCGGCTGTTCCGACAGCCGCGTGCCGGCGAACCAGATCGTCGGCCTCATGCCGGGCGAGATGTTCGTCCACCGCAACGTGGCGAACGTCTTCGTCCACAGCGACCTCAACGCCCTCTCGGCCCTCCACTTCGCCGTCGAGGTCCTCCGCGTCTCGCACGTCATCGTCTGCGGCCACTACGGCTGCGGCGGCGTCCTCGCCGCGCTCCGGGGCCAGCGGCACGGCCTCGTGGACAACTGGCTCCGGCACGTGAACGACGTGCGCGACAAGCACCGGGCCCGGCTCGGGCCGCGCGGCACCGAGGCAGAGGAGCTCGACCGCCTCTGCAAGCTGAACGTCGTGGAGCAGGTCCTGAACGTCTCCAACACGACCGTCGTCCGGGACGCCTGGGCGCGCGGCCAGTCGCTCGCCGTGCACGGCTGGATCTACGGCCTGAAGGACGGCCTCCTCGAGGACCTCGGGATCACCGGGGCGGGCGAGGCCGAGGTCGCCGCCGCCTACGCGCAGGCCGCCGAGACCCTGGCCGGGTGACGGCTCCCGCGGCCCGGCGCCCCCTTCAGTAGTACTCCTTCAGGACGAGCACCCGCTCCGTCCCGTCCGCCAGGGTCAGGCGGACCGTGGTCCCCGCCTTCGCCTCCGACCACCGCGTGAGGACCCTTCCCCACTCCGCCGTCGCCGGCTCGCCGTCGAGGGCGGCGACGCGCTCGCCCTCCTTCCACCCCGCCTCGGCGGCCGGGCTCCCGGGCGCCACGAACTCGACGGCGAGAGCCCCGTCGGCCCATCCGAGCACGAGCCCGCTCTTGTCCTTCGGGAACGGCGCGCCGAGGTCCGCTCCGGGCTCGAGCCAGAGGCACGCGCGGCCGTAGTCGAAGAGGACGCGGAAACGGGAAAGGATGCCCGCGCCGAGGTTCCCTTCCTGCCGCTTCGTGTCGAAGGCGCCGCGGACGTCGGTGGCCTGGAAGGCGGCCGGCACGCCCTTCAGCTCGTACCCCGCGATCGTGACCGAGCGCAGCGTCGCCACCTTCATCGTCGTCGCACCCCCGACGCCCCCTCCGCGCCTCTCGGAGACGGGCCGGCCGGAGAGGAACCCGCGCTCGTCGGCGTAGTGCCGGAAGACGGAGAGGGCGCCCCCCTGCCCGGTGTCGAGGCCGACGACGACCGGCTCGCCCCCCTCGATGGCGAGGCGCAGGCTCTTGTGCCCGTCCTCGGCGGGGATGAGGTCGAGCTTCCGCCCCGGCCCGTCGTAGCGGAACGAGGCGGCGTCGAGAAAGCGGATGCGCGAGCCGGGGTAGTCGAGGTCCACGACGAGGGCGTGGAAGATCTCCTTGCCGAGGATGACGGGAAGGGGCCGGCCGACCCGCCGGCCCACGCCGGAGAGGTCGATGACGGCCGCCGGGAGCGGACCGACCTCCATTCCCGCGAGCTTCACCGTCACGCCGGAGACGATCCCGGCGCCGACGTTTCCGCCGGTGCCCCGCGCCTCGAGCTCCCCTTCGACGCGGAGGCCGAGCTCCTTCGCGAGGGCGCCGTCGAGGACGGTCATCCCCGCGCCCGAGTCGAGGACGATGTCGGTGGCGACGCCGTTCACCTCGCCGCGCAGGTAGACGTAACGCTTCTGGTGGAGGTCCACCGCGAGCCAGTCCGTCGCCTTCCGTCCCGCGGGAAGGCGGACGACCGAGGCGGACGCCGACGGCCGGGCGAAGCGGGCGTCGTCGAGGCCGGCGTTCACCGTGACGTTCTCCCACGTCACCGTCTGCGCCTGGCGAGCCGTCTCCCCTTCCGTTTCCTCGAGGAACGCGAACCGGACGCCGTTCACCGTCCGGAAGTCGGAGCGCTTCGTGACGCGCGTCCGGCCGTCGGCGACCCAGCGGCTCCAGGCCGACTCCCCCGTCTCCGGGTCGACGAAGAGGTCGTACGTGTCGCCGCCGGGATAGGCGAAGCGGACGACCGTCCAGGCGCGGCCGCCCCTCTCCTCCCGACCCGCGAGGCTCACGGCGACCCCGTCGCCGCGCAGGTGCCGCTGGAAGGCGCGGTCGAGAGCCCGCCGCTCCGAGGCGGCCTTGTCGTGGCCCATCTCCTCCACCTGCCCGCTCGCGTTCTGCTCCCAGGCGTCCGTGCCGGCGAGCGTCTCGACGCTCTTCATGACCTTCAGGTCGACCGCCGTCCTCTGCCGTCCGTCGCGCCGGGCGATGACGGCGAGGGGACCCGAGAGGCCGGAGACCCGGACCGTCCCCTCGAACGCGACGTCGCGGACGGCGTCGAGGGCCGCCCACCCGCCGAGCCAGGCGGCGTGCTTCTCGAGGACGGCGGCGGCGTCCGGCGGGACCGCCGGGCCGGCCGCGGGCGCCGCCAGGGGAAGGAGGGCGGCCACGGCGACGAGGGCCACGCGGAGGCGGCGAGGGCGGAGGGACGGAGGGGTCATCGGTTTTCTCCCTCGGGAACGGACGGGGCGGCGCCCGTGAGCTCCTGGAGACGGCGCAGGCCCGAGGGCCGGCTCGACAGGAGCGAGATGCCGACGAGGGAGTCGGCGCCGGCGAGGGAGCCTCGCCCCTTCCAGGCCGTGTGAAGGACCTCCATCGCGACGTGGTTGTGGTGGAGGCACGAGAGGAAGGTGCTGCGGCTCCAGACGGCCTGGTGGACGCTCGCGAGGGAGGCGTCGAGCAGCGCGAGGCGGTGCTCCGCCGCGTCGACGACGAGGGAGAGCTGCTGGCCGGGCCACTCGGCCAGGGCGCGCGCCGCGTCGGCCTCCGGGACCTCCGCGACCCCCGGGACGTCGAGGGGGGAATAGACCTTCACGACGACGCGGACGCCCCGCGACGCGGCGGCGGCGAGGTCGCCGGCGAGCGCCTCGAGGGGGCCCGGGAAGAGGTCGCCGAGGACGATCTCGCGGGCCCGCGCGAGCATCGCCCGGGCGCGTTCGAGGACCTGGTCGGGCGCGCGAAGCGTGTAGACCCGGTCGTCCACGACGTCGGAGCTCCGGTCGGCGAGCGCGGCGCGGGCCGCCTCGCGCATCTTCCGGGCCCGCTGCTCGAGGCCGGCGAGGAGCTCGTCGGGCGGGACGGCCCGGATGAGCCGGCTCCCGCCCTCGTCCACCTGGACCGCCCCCTGCTGTACCAGCGAGGCGACGGCCTTGTAGGTGTTCGCCGTCGGTTTCCCGATCCCGTGGCTGATCCGGTACCCCGTCGCGGGCTCCCTCCCGACGAGGTAGGCGTAGACGAGGGCCTCGATCTCGGAGAAACCAAGTCCCTGGAGTGCGTTGATCAGGTCGTCGTCGTTAGTAGTAGCCATCGCAGCTATGACTTTGGGGACGCCTCGAGGCGATGTCAAGGCGCTTCCTCCGTCCGCGGCCGGGGCGGCAGCTTCCCGGAGGGGGGCAGGCAATGCCCGCGTTTCGGTCCCTGCGGCATCCGCGCCAGGGCGTAGTCTTCCGACAATCGAGTCGTTTCGCGTACCTGGAGGACAGGACATGTCGCCAGCAGGACCGACCATCGCCTCTCTCCGGTTTCGCACCCGCGGCCTGGTGAAGCACCGCGAGAGCCTCACGGAGCGCCTCCGGCGCGGGGCCGAAGGGCTGGGCGGACGGGACCTGCTGACCTGCGCCCACGTGAACGCGGGCGCGACCCCGGGAGATGCGCCGGGTCGGCTCGAAGCTCCCGGCGAGGAGGACGGAAAGGCCCGCGCACGCGACGCCGAGAGTGGCGCCTGGTGGGGCAAAGGCCCTCCTCTTCGGGCACGTCGCCACGCCGGACGAAGAGATCGCCGTCGCAAGGCGGCCGTAGCCGGGCGCCGCCCGGCCGTGATCCCGCGCGCCGAGTCAGGAAGCCAGGTGAGCCTCCTCCATTACCTCCCGCGCCTCCTCGACCCGATTTCGTGGCTCGTGGTCTCCGCCTTCCTCGTCCTTCTCGGTCCCGTTCTCGTGCTCGCGGGGCATGAGCTCTCCATCGACCGTGTCGAGAGCTTCGGCAAGGCCCTCTGCGTGCCTCTCGGCGCCGTCGGCCTCTTCACCTCCTTCGTGACCGCCGCCCTGGTCGCCCGCCTCGTCTGGAGCCGGGACTGACTCCTGTCGGCGGGGGAGGGGCCGGGAGATCCTCGAGTGCCCGGCGATCGAGGCGCTCGCGGGGGGACGTGAGCCTGCCGAGCCCGCCCCCCGGACGGGCCCGCTCTAAGATCCGAGGGTGATCACCTTCTTCACGGCGAAGCACGAGCTCCACGCGCCCGGGCACGAGTTCTTCCGCGGGGAGCGCGTCCCCTGCTTCGAGTCACCGGTCCGGGCGGCCTTCGTCCGGGACGAGCTCGTCGCGCGGGGGCACGAGCTCCGCTCCCCGACGCACGACAGCTCCCTCCTCCTCCGGAAGGTCCACGCCGACCGCTACCTCGGTTTCCTGGAGTCGGCGTGGAGCCGGTGGGTGGAGCGAGACCCCGCGAACGCGAAGGTCCAGCCGTTCCCTTCGGTGTGGCCCGTGCGGACCCTGCGCAGCGACGTCGAGCCGGCCGACTTCATCGCCCGTCTCGGGCTCTACTCGATGGACAACGGGACCCCGCTCGTCGCGGGGACCTGGGAGGCGGTGAAGGCCGGGGCCGACGCCGCCGCGAGCGCCGCCGCGCTTCTGGACACCGTCGCTGAGGGAGTCTTCTGCGCCACGCGGCCGCCCGGCCACCACGCCGGGCCCGACTTCATGGGCGGGTACTGCTTCCTGAACAACGCCGCCGTCGCGGCCGAGGCGCTGAAGGCCCGGGGGTGCGGCCGCGTCGCCATCCTCGACGTGGACTACCACCACGGAAACGGCACGCAGAGCATCTTCTACGGCCGCGCGGACGTCCTCTTCGCCAGCATCCACGCGGACCCGAGGGCGGAGTATCCGTTCTACCTCGGCCACGCCGACGAGACCGGCGAGGGACCGGGCGCGGGCTTCAACCTGAACCTGCCGCTCGCGGCCGGCTCGGGCGCGGACGAGTGGTTCGGCGCTCTCGAGACCGCCTGCGGACGCGTGGCTGCTCACGCGCCCGACGCGCTCGTCGTCTCGCTCGGCCTCGACACGTACGGCGGCGACCCGCTCTCGAGGTTCGCCCTCGCCAGCGACGACTTCCGCCGCCTCGGGGCGCGCCTCGCCCGGCTCCGGCTTCCCACGGTCTTCATCCTCGAGGGGGGCTACGCGGCGCGGGAGCTGGGAATCAACGCGGTCAACGTCCTGGACGGCTTCGAGGCGCCGTGAGGCGGCTCCGGCCGACCGGACCCGCCACCGCGCTCCGGTAAGCTCCGAGCGGAAGGAGAGCGCCGATGCACTTTCTCCTCTTCTACGAGGTCACCGCGGACTACCTGGCACGTCGCGGCGAGTACCGGGCCGAGCACCTCGCCCTGGCGTGGCAGTTCGCCGACCGCGGGGAGCTCCTTCTCGGGGGCGCGCTCGGGGATCCCGTGGACGGCGCGATCCTGCTCTTCCGGTGCGAGTCGAAGGAGACGGTGGAGCGGTTCGTGAAGAGCGACCCGTACGTCGCGAACGGCCTCGTCGCGGCCTGGCGCGTGCGGCCCTGGACGACCGTCGTCGGCGACCTGGCCGCGACGCCGGTACGGCCGGAGCGCGCCTGACGGCTCACACGCCGGCGCCCGGAAGCCCCCGGGAGGCTCATGCTCGAGCACGTTCTCTTCGGTATGGGATTCGCCTTCTCCGCCGCGGTGCAACCCGGCCCCCTGCAGGCGTTCCTCTTCTCGCGCGTCGCGTCCGCGGGCTGGAAGCGGACTCTCCCTGCGTCGCTTTCGCCCCTTCTCAGCGACATCCCCATCGCGTCGCTGGTGCTCCTCCTCCTCGGGCGGCTCCCTCCCGTCGCCCAGCTCGGCCTGCGCGCCGCGGGGGCGTCCTGCTCGTCGTCCTCGCGTGGTCCTCCCTTCGCCAGCTGAACAGTCCCCCCGTGGCGCCCGCCGACCCACGGCACTCCGCCCCGCGCACCCTGCTGCAGGCCGCCCTCGTCAACGTGCTGAACCCCAACCCCTACCTCGCCTGGGCGCTCGTCCTCGGACCCGCGATCGGGGCGGCCTGGCGCCAGCGGCCGGAGTGGGCGGTCGCGCTCGTCGCGGCTTTCTACGCGACCATGGTCACGATGCTCGCCGCCTCCATCTTCCTCTTCGGAACGGCCCGGTTTCTCGGGCCCCGCGGCCGGCGTTCCCTCGTCCTCGCGTCCGGCCTCGTCCTCGCAGCCCTCGGCGTCTACCAGCTCGCCGTGAGCCTCCCGGGGCTCGCGGCCCCGTCCGCCGGCAGGCCGGCATCCTGAGGAGGTCCTCGCCGTGAAGAGATCGAGCACCCGTGCCGCCCGGCTCATCGACCCCGAGACGATCGCGAACGTCGGCCTCTTCTACGTCTGCTTCCGCCTCTCCCGCTACGGATGGAACGTGTCGCCCGCCACGCGGAACGCGCGGGGCTTCGACGTCATCGCCTGCAGCCGGGACGCCTCGCGGACCCGGTCGCTCCAGGTGAAGGCGACTTCCCGGAGGGGAGCGGTCCTGCTGGCCACGGACCTCGACCGCGTCGTGGGCGACTTCGTCGTCGTCTGCCGAAGCGTCCTCACCGAGGCTCCCGAGTCCTTCATCCTGACTCCCGGGGAGGCGCGCGGGTCGGCGGTTTCGGCGGAACACGAGGGGCGCACGACCTTCTGGCTGCAGCCCCGGGCCTACGACCGCCCGGAATTCCGCGAAGCCTGGTCGCGCCTCGGGGTCGGCGTCTCGCGCCGGTAAGATCTCCAGGTGGATTACGCGCGGATCCTCTCGGAGATCGTGGAAGAGGTGCGGCCGCTCGTCGGGAAGGGCCGCGCCGCCGAGTACATCCCTCCCCTCGCCGAGGTCCCGCGCGACCGCTTCGGGATGGTCGTCCGGACGGTCGGCAACGAGGTCTTCCAGGTCGGGGACTCCGGGGAGCGGTTCTCGATCCAGAGCATCGCGAAGGTCTTCAGCCTGACGCTCGCGATGCGCCTGGAAGGGGACGCCGTCTGGGAACGCGTCGGCCGCGAGCCTTCGGGCAGCGCCTTCAACTCGCTCGTCCAGCTCGAGGTGGAACGCGGGATCCCGAGGAACCCGTTCATCAACGCGGGCGCGCTCGTCGTCCTCGACATGATCCTCGACCACCAGGCGGAGGGCGCCGACCTCGTCCTCGACTTCGTGAGGCGCGCCTCCGCGGACCCGTCCGTCGGCTACGACGAGTCGGTGGCCGGCGCCGAACGGGCGACCGGCCACCGCAACCGCGCCCTCGCCCACTTCCTCAGGTCGTTCGACAACCTCGGGAACGACCCGGACCGCGTGCTCGACGCCTACTTCCGCCTCTGCTCGATCTCGATGAGCTGCGCCGGGCTCGCCACCGCCTTCCACTACCTGGCGACGGGCGGCCTCTCGGCCGGCGGGGAGGAGGTCGCCACGCCCCGGCAGGCGAAGCGCGTGAACTCGGTGATGCTGACCTGCGGCGTCTACGACGAGGCCGGCGACTACGCGTACCGCGTCGGCCTGCCCGCCAAGAGCGGCGTGGGCGGCGGGGTGGTGGCGGTGATGCCGGGCCGGTTCGTGGCGACGGTCTGGTCGCCCTGCCTGAGCGAGAAGGGAAACTCGCTCGCCGGGACGATGGCGCTCGAGCTCCTGACGACGAAGACGGCGCTCTCGGTCTTCTGACCCCGGCGGCGATCCGCTTCGAAGGGGAGAAGCCGCCGCCCACGGCCCTCGCGCGGAAGACGGGGAGGGCACGAATCGCCGGGACCGGCCGCCGCGTATAGTCGGGACAGCCACGGAGGTTCCGACATGAGCGAGACGGTTTCGCGATCTCTCTTCTGGCCCCCCCGGATCCTCGGCATCCTCTTCTCGCTCTTCCTCGTCGTCTTCTCCTTCGACGTGTTCCGGCCCGGACTGCCCGCACGGGAGGTGGCGCTCGCATTCCTGGTCCACAACATTCCGACGGCCCTGATGCTCCTCGTCATCGCGCTCGCCTGGCGGCACGACCTCCTCGGGGCGGTCGTCTTCACCGGCCTCGGCTTCCTCTACGTCGTCGCGACGTGGGGACGGTTCCCGTGGACGGTCTACGTCGCGATCGGAGGCCCGCTCTTCCTCGTCGGGGGCCTCTTCTTCGCGAGCTGGCTCGCGAAGCGGCACCTGCCGCACGGGCCGGCGCCCGCGCCGCAGCACTGACGCCGGAGCAGGGCCGCCCCGGAAGGCCGGGCTAGCGGCAGCCCGCCGCGGCCGGGCGGTAGCGGAGCTCCTCCGCCTGCTCCGGGGCCGACGCATCTCCCTCCACCCGCGCCGTGAGGCCGCCGTCCGGCCTTTTCGAGTAGACGACCCGCTTCGGGAAGTCGTGCGCGAGGTTCTCGAAGACCGCGGTCCCGGCTTCGAGACGGACGAGCCGGAACTCGGTGGCCGGGCCGCCCCTCGGCTGCGCCACGTAGAAGAGGCCGTCGGCGCGCGCCTCGATGCGCAGGTACTCGAAGAAGACGGTCTTCCCCTTCGCCACGCTCGTCGTGCGGCCCATGCCGACCATCGTGTCGGGGCCGGGGCAGAGCCACTGCTCCTCGACGCGCGCCCCGCCGGACTCGACGACCCAGGAGCCCGCGAGGAAGGCGAGGTCCGCTATTTTCGGGGACGCGGCGGGAGGGGCGCCGAGGGCGGGCAGGGCGAGGAGAAGGAGGGCGGCGGCGCGGCAGAGCTTCACCCGCGTATTCTCCGCGGTCGCCCGGGGGCGTTGCGGCGCATCCTCTCCCTCGGGTTCCCGCGCGGCCGAAAGATCAGTAGCCCCCCTCCCCCGGCTTCAGGTACTCGGTCTTCTCCGGCACGTTCGCCACCTCGAGGCAGAAGCACGCGGCAAGGCGGCGCGCCTTTCGCTCCGCAGCCTCGCGCGTGGAGGCCTCGGCGAGGACGAGCATCGGCAGCCCGAGGAAGACGGACAGGATCCACGCGGCGTTCCGCCTCGGGAGCGCTCTGATGGCGGGGAACTTCTTCGTCAAGGTGGCGGGAGTATAGGTGCGCCGGGCCGGTCTCCGGCGAATCGGGGTCCCGTCGTCGCGACGGCGCGAATAGACTCCCCGCCCATGTCTTCCGGCCGGCCCGTCGCCATCGTCGTCGCGATGGAAGAGGAGTTCCTCCCCTTCCGGCGGCTCGTGCCGGACCTGAGACCAGTGCGCGGGTGCGGCCCGTGGGAGCTCTTCGAGGGCACCGCCCGAGCGCGCCGGGTGGTGATCGTCGTCTCCGACTGCGGTCCCGCGAACGCGGCCGCGGCGCTGGAGCGGCTCGTTGCGACCTTCGATCCCGACCTGGTTCTCTCCGGGGGCTCGGCCGGGGCGCACGACGCCGGCCTCCTGCCCGGCGACGTCGTCGTGGGGGCCCGGTACCGGATCCTCTTCCCCCCGGCGGTCCAGGAGGAGCGGAGCCGGCAGGGGCTCCACCGGAAGGGGTTCCGGTTCCGGCGCGACGGTCGGCGCCATCACCCGGGGGGCCTCGCGGTTCCGGCAGCGCTCCTCTCGCGGGCCGTCGCGGCGGGCGAGGAGGAGCTTCGGGCGCTTGGAGCCTGGACGGGACCGGGGTGGCCGGAGGGGGTAGACCACAGGCCCGGGAAAATCGTCACGGGTCTCGTCGGGTCGACGGACCACTGGACGACCCGCGAGGAGGAGGTCCTCGCCCTGCGCGAGCTCTACGGCTCGGCCTGCGAGGACATGGAGAGCGCCTACCTCGCCCAGGTGTGCGCCTTCCACGGGCTCCCCTTCCTCTCCGTAAGGACGGTCAGCAACAACGAGCTTCTGCGCCCGCTCGCGCCCGGCGACACGAACGAGGCGATCGCGCGCGCTGGCGAGCGGAGCGCGCGGATCGTGGCGAGGATCGCGGCGGCGGAAGAACCGGGGCGGAGCGGGTTGCTCGTCGAAGGGCCCTGAGGCCGGCCGCGACGAAAGTAGTAGTCATTACAACTACTAGTCTCCGCTGCGAAAGATCCCCCGTGGGCACCCCGGCGCGAGTCCGTCCCGGCTACCTGAAGACGAGCGGGACGAGGAGGAGGACGCCGGCGGGGATGACGACGCAGGCGGTGAGGTTCATCCAGATCCCTGCAAGCGCCATCGTGGTGACCGGGACGAGCCCGGAGCCGTAGACGATCGCGTTCGGGGGCGTGGCGACGGGGAGCATGAACGCCATGCTGCAACCGAGCGCGCAGCCCAGGGCCGGCTCCAGGGGCGAAACGCCTGCAGCCTGGGCGCTCGCGATGGCAAGCGGGACGAGCATCGTGGCGGCCGCCGTGTTCGAGGTGACCTCGGTGAAGAAGATCGAGAAGACGGCGAAGACGACGGTGAGCCCGAGCGTCGTCGAGACGCCTGTGGACCCGACGAGTCCCTGGCCGAGAGTCTCCGAGAGGCCCGTCCGGAACATCGCGCCGCCGAGGGAGAGCCCGCCTCCGAAGAGGAGGAGCGTTCCCCAGTCGATCCGCGCGGCGTCGGCCCAGGCGAGGGCGCGCCGGCGCTCGACTCCGCCGGCGGGAAGAACGAAGAGGAGCCCCGCGCCGAGGACCGCCACGGCCCCCTCGGGAAGGGCGCGGGAGAGCGCCGCCGAAACGGCGTGGCCCTGCCCCAGGACGAGAGCGACGAGGCCCGGGCCGACCCATCCCGCGACGGTCGCGAGGACGGCGAAGGTGACGCTCTTTTCCCCCGCGCTCATCGTCCCCCGCGGCCGTGAAGCCAGGCCCGCGCCGCGCTCGAAGCGAGCAGACGGCCCGAAACGGCGCCCCATCAGGAGCGCCGCCGCCAGGGCCATCGCCGCCGTCACGGGGAGCGAGACGAGGAGCCACGGCACGAACCCCACTTGGAGCCCGGCGAGCGACGAGAGCTGCCCGATGGCGACGAGGTTCGGGGGAGAGCCCACGGGCGTCCCGATTCCCCCGATCGAGGAGCCGTAGGCGCACGCGAGGAGGATCGACGTGGCGAACGGCGAACGCCGGAGGCCTCCCGGCTCGAGGGCCCCGAGCGTGCCGAGGGCGATCGGGTAGAGCATCGCCGTCGTGGCGGAGTTGGAGAGCCACATGGAAAGGGCCGCGGAAAGGATCACGAAGGTT
>CALMDF010000084.1 GCA_937864895.1 uncultured Holophagales bacterium
CCGAGGGGGCCGCGAGGGGGAGCTGGACGCGCGCGAGCCGCCCGATCGGGCCGAGACCGTCGAGCGTCGCGGCCTCCTCGACCTCCTTCGGCAGCTCGCGGAAGGCCGCCTCGAGGACCCAGACCGCGAGCGGCACGCCGAAGGCGGCGTAGGGGAGGACGAGCGCGACGGGCGAGTTCACGAGGCCGAGGAGCCGCACCCCCTCGTAGAGCGGGAAGAGGAGGAGGATCGGCGGGAAGAGGGACACGAGGAGGAGGCCGAGGAGCCAGAGGTTCTTCAGCCGCGGCCGCATCCGGCAGAGCGCGGCGGCGGCGGGGGAGGCCGCGGCGAGGCAGAGGAGCGTCGCGGCGAGGGCGACCCCGGCGCTGTTTCCGAGGTAGCGCGCGAAGGGCTTTCTCTCCCAGAGCGCGCGGACGTGCTCGGCCGTCGGCGGGCTCGGGAGCCAGACCGCGGGGACGGCCGTGATCTGGGCCTCCGGCTTGACCGCCGTAGAGGCCTGCCAGAGGGCGGGGACGAGGCTCCACGCCGCGGCGAGCGCGATCCCGAGGGCGAGCGCGGCGGCGGCGACGGGGCGGCGTTTCATTCCACCTCCCTCCGCGAGGCGAGCCGGACGACGACCGCGGCGAGGACGAGGGCGAGGAGCATCCCCTGGAGCGCGATCGCGGCGCCGTACCCGAAGTCGAGGTAGCGGAACCAGCTCTGATAGGCGTAGAGGGCGAGCGTCTCCGTGGAGCCTCCCGGCCCGCCGCCGGTCATGACGTACACGATGTCGAACGCGCCCCAGGCCTGGATCGCCCGGAAGAGGGTCGCGACGACGAACGAGGGGACGAGGAGCGGGAGGGTGATCCTCCGGAAGCGCTGGAGCGCGCCCGCGCCGTCGACGCGCGCGGCCTCGAGGACGTCGGCCGGGATCCCCTGCAGGCCGGCGAGGAGGATGAGCGCGACGAAGGGCGTCGTCTTCCAGGCGTCCGCGACGACGAGCGCCGCCATCGCCGTCGCGGGCTGCGCGAGCCAGGCCACGGGCTCGCCGGCGAGGCCGAGGCGGCCGAGGAGGTCGTTCGCCATCCCGAAGGTGTCGTGGAAGATCCACGCCCACGCCAGGGCCATGACCGACGTCGGCAGGGCCCACGGGACGAGGACGACGGCGCGGAGCGCCCCGCGGCCCCGGAACGAGCGGTCGAGGAGGAGGGCGAGCGCCGTCCCGAGCGTCACCTCGAGGAGGACCGAGAGCCCCGTGAAGAGGACGGTGTTCCGGAGCGCGGCGGCGAAGCGCCCGTCGGCGAGCGTCCGGGCGTGGGTCGTCAGGCCGGCCCAGGAGGAGACGAGCCCGTCGGCGAGGTCGGTCCGCGTGAAGCCGAGGACGACGACGCGCAGGGCGGGAACGGCGACGACGAGGGAGAGGAGGACGAGGACGGGGAGGAGGAGGAGAGCCCTCTCCCGCCGGGCGCGCCGGGCGAGGGCGCCGGCGGTCACGGCGCCTCCCCGAGGACGATCCGCGTCTCCCTCGCGGCGGCGGCGAGCGCCTCGCGGGGCGGGGCGAGGCCCGCGAGCGCGGCCGTCAGGTGCCGCTGGAGGATGTCGGAGGCCTGCGCGTACCGCGCGAGGACGGGCCGGGGCGCCGCGCTCGCGTGGACCCGCTCGAGGTCGGCGAGGAACGGGTTCGCGGCCAGGAGGGCCGGGTCTCTCCAGGCGTCCTTCCGCGCCGGCGCGAACCCGGTCGGCTCGCAGAAGGCCCGCTGGCTCTCGAGGCTCGTGGCGTGCCGGAGGAACTCGAGCGCCTCCCGGGGGTGGCGCGAGGAACGGGCCACGGCGAGCCCCCAGCCCCCCAGCGTCCCCGCCCCGGGCGCGCCCGAGAGCGTCGGCACGGGGAGGACGCCGACCTTTCCCGCGACCGCGGAGCCCTCGCGCTGCGAGAGGCTCCAGACGTAGGGCCAGCTCCTGAGGAAGACGGCGCGCCCGGACTGGAAGAGGTGCCGGGTCTCCTCCTCCTTGTAGGCTCCGACGCCCTCGGGGCTGATCCCTCCCGGGGCGCGGGAGCGCAGGAGGAAATCGAGCGCGGCCGCGGCCTCGGGCTCCTCGAGCCCGACCGCGAGCGTCTCCGGGTCGATCCAGGAGCCCCCGTGGCCGCGCAGGACCTCGAGGAAGAAGCAGACGAGGCCCTCGTACTGTGCCCCCTGCCAGAGGAACCCCCAGCGGCCCGGCGGGGACTGCAGGCGGCGCGCGGCGTCCTCGAGCCCGGCGAAGGTGCGCGGCGGCGCGATTCCCGCCGCCGCGAGGAGGTCCGCGCGGTAGTAGAGGAGTCCCACGTCCGTGCGGAACGGGAGGCGGTAGAGCCTTCCGCGGAAGACGCCGGCCGCGAGCGCCTGCGGAAGGAACGCGTCCCGCTCCTCCTCGCCGAAGGCGTCCTCGAGCGGGAGGAGCCAGCCCGCGGCGGCAAGCTTCGCGGTCCAGGTGACGTCGAGGTAGACGACGTCGAACGCGCCGTCCCCCGAGAGGAGCGCCGAGGTCGTCAGGCTCTCGCGCAGGTCGGTCGGGACCGGCCCCTCCTCGAGGTCGATCCGCACGCCGGGGTACGAGCGCGCGAAGCTCTCGGCGAGAGGGAGCCAGAACGGCCTCTCGTTCGCGGGGACGAGCATCCGGAGCGTGATGCCGGGGAGGCGCGACGGGTCCTCGGACCGGCACCCGATCCCGCCGAGGAGGAGGGCGAGGGCGGCCGCCCCGGCCCGCGACGGCGTCATCCCAGGTCCGCCATCGAGGGCCCCTTCTCCTCCTCCTCGTGGACGTGGAGGCGCGCGCGAATCAGGTCGGAAGAGGAGAGGAATCCGACGAGCCGGGGCGATACGACCGACTCGACGACGGCGGCGCGCGTCTCGCCGGCCCTCGCGAGCCTCAGCGCGGCTTCGGAGAGCGTCGCGTCGGGAGTGAGGAGGAGGACGGGAGGGAGCGCGAGGCTTCCGGCGGTCGCTTCGTGGCGGCCCTCGAGGATCGCGGCGTCGAGGTCCCTCGCGAAGAGGATGCCGACGAGGAGCCCCGCCTCGTCCACGACGGGGTACTGCTCGTGCCGCGTCCCGGCGGCGGCGCGCGCCGCCGCGACGACCGTGTCTCCCGCGAGCGGAGCCTTCAGCTCCGTCGTCATCACGTCCCGGACGAGCCGCCGCGAGAGGGGATCCGACCCTTCGACGGGACGGCGGGCACCGGCGGGGCCGAGGGCCCGCTCGACGAGCGTCTCCCGCGAGATGCGGCGCGCGACGACGGAGGCGAGAACGACGGTGAGCATCTGCGGCAGGACGAGGCCGTAGTCCCCGGTCACCTCGAAGACGATGAGGACCGAGGCGATCGGCGTCCGGAGGAAGCCGGCGAAGAAGGCGCCCATCCCGACGAGAGCCCAGGCGCCCGGCTCGACGTGGGCGAGAGGGAAGAGGTGCTGCCCGAGGTGCCCGGCCGCGGCCCCGAGAGAGGCGCCGAGGAAGAGGGACGGCGCGAAGACGCCCCCGACGAGAGGCGCGGCGAGCGCGAGGGCGACCCCCGCGAGCTTGGCGGCAAACGCCACGGCGGCCTGAGGGCCGGACCCCCCGCCCGCGAGCCACTCGGCGACCGCGGGGTATCCGATGCCGAGCGTCTCCGGCGCGACGACGCCGAGGAGGCCCGCGACGGCCCCGGCGATGGCTCCGCGGACGACGAAGGCGCCGCGGCCGGCGCGCTCCGTCAGGGCGGAGAGCCCCCGCGAGAGGACGGGGACGAAGCGGGGGAGCCACCCGGCAGCCGCCCCGCAGAGGACGCCGAGGACCGCGAAGCCGAAGAGCTCGCGCAGGTCGCCCCAGCGGGCCGGCGCCGCCGGGAGGAGACGGCCGCCTCCCAGGAAGGTCTTCTCGACGACGGCCGCCGCGACGGCGGCGAGGAGGGACCCGCCGAGGACGCCGCGGGAGGCTGCCCCCATGACCTCTTCGAGGGCGAAGACGACGCCGGTGATCGGCGCGTTGAAGATCGCCGCGATCCCCGCCGCCGTGCCCACCGGGACCATCCCCCGCACGAACCGCCCGGGGAGCCTCAGGAAACGCGCGGCGGCGGCGGCGAACCCGCTCGTCAGGACGACCGTCGGGCCCTCGGGCCCGAGCGGCGTCCCGGCTCCGAGGGAGAGGGCGTTGGCCCCGTACGTCCCGACGAGCGTCCGCGCGTCGAGGAGGGTGGAGGGGTCTCCCGCGAAGGCCTTCCTCACGAGGGCGAGGCCGCCCCCTGCGCGGGGCGCGAGGAGGGGGACGAGCCAGGCGAGGAGCGCGCCCGCCGCCGTGGGGATCGCCACGAGGAGGGCGCCCCTCGCGAGGCCGTTCGACTGCCCGAGCGCGGTCCCGAGGAGAAGGGCCCTGAGCAGCTCGATGGCGCCGTGGAAGGCCACGGCGACGAGCCCGCATCCGGCGCCGATGAGGACGACGGCCACGAGGACGGCCTGGCGCGAACGGGGCCTGAGGAGGACGAGGAGGGCCTCCAGCCGGCCGCGGGCGCCCCCCCTCGGGGCGGGCGGGCTCGAGCTCAGCGCGGTCCTCCGTCGACGGCTGCGGCCCGTGGCCGGAGGAGCAGGTGGTCGAGCGTCTGGAGGTAGCGCGCCGTCTCCTGCCGCTCGAGGCCCGAGACGAACTTCCAGAAGCCGTAGATCCGCGAGAAGGTCATGATCCGCTCCGCGTAGCGGCGCCAGGTGTAGCGTGCGGCGACCCGCGCGATGCCGGCCTCGGACACCCGGCTCCAGGCGCCGGGCTCGGCGGCACAGCGCTCGAGGAAGTCCGCGAGGCGCGCCGTCGCCGCGGGCCCGTCGTTCGGGTCGACGTGGAAGCCGGAGCGGCCGTTCTCGATGATCTCGGACGGTCCCCCGTGGCACGTCGCGAAGACCGGCAGGCCCGAGACCATAGCTTCGACGACCGTCAGGCCGAACGCCTCGAAGAGGGCGGGCTGGACGAAGACGCCGCGCCGGTCGGCGACCCAGCGATAGAGCTCGCCCGTCAGGTGGCGGTCGAGTCTGCGGCCGATCCAGCGGACTTCTCCGTCGAGCCCGTGGCGGGTCATCAGGTCGTGCAGGAGGAGCGCCTGCTCGCGCTCCTCGCCGTCCGCGCAGAGGTTCGTGTCGACGTGCCCGCCGACGACGACGAGGTTCGCGAGGCCCCGGAGCCGCTCGTCGCCCGCCCACCACGAGACGAGGCCGGCGAGGTTCTTGATCCTGTCGAGGCGGGCCATCGTGAAGACGATCGGGCGGTCCGGCGAGACGAGGTGCCCGCGAGCCCTGGGACCAGGCTCCCCGAGGACGAGCTCCTCGATCATCGGCGCGAGCGCCTCGAGGCGCCGGTCCTTCTCCGTGAACGGGAAGTAGACGTCCTCGTCGGCCCCCGGGGAGACGATGTTGAAGCGCGGGTCGAAGACGTCGACGCCGTTCACGACTCGGTAGAGGCCGGGCATGGTGAACGAAGAGTAGCTCTCGTACTGCCCCATCGCGTCGGCGGTCCCGGCGATCTCCTGGTAGGTGCTCGTCACGATGAAGTCGGCGCTGTTCATCGCGAAGAGGTCCGCCGTGTACTGGACGGAGAAGGCGTACTCGGCCTCCATGTCCTTCCAGTGGAGGGCCGAGAGGAGGTACTTCGTCTTCTCGAGGGCGTGGGCGATCGTCGCGTGCGTCACGCCCAGGCGCATCCCGATGAGGGAGGCGACGAGGTTGCCGTCCGAGTAGTTGCCCAGGATCAGGTCGGGGCGCCCGTCGAGCTCGGCCGCCGCCTCGCGCTCCACCTCGTGGGAGAAGCGGTGGAGGTAGGGCCAGACCCGGAAGCGGGAGAGGAACGGCCTCACGACGCTCCCGTCCGCCTCGCGGAACGGCACCCTCAGGATGACCGCGCTCCGGCAGCCGTCGATCCGCTCGAGCCGCTGGTCGCAGCCCGTGGAGCCGGCGTCGGGGATGAGCCGCGTGACGACGACGATCCTCGGCTCGACGTCCACCCCCTGGACGGCCATCCTCTCCCTCATCTCCCGCTCCACGGCGCGGACCTGGTCGAGGATGTAGACGACCTGCCCGCCGGTGTCCG
>CALMDF010000085.1 GCA_937864895.1 uncultured Holophagales bacterium
CCCGTCTCTGAGCCCCGTGTCCATGGCCGAGGCGTGGGAGGCCTTCTTCCACTCCTCGCCGTCGCCGGTGGCGTGGCCGCGCAGGTACGCCTCGACGGGCGCCCGGACGGCGGGGTCGGCCTCCTCGGGCGGGGCCGCGGCCCCGGGGGACATCGACGGGAGGAGCGCGAGGGAGACGGCGAGGGCGAGGCGCGAGGCGGTCCTTCTCATGACGGTCCCGAGTCTGCCCGAACGGGAGCGGAACGGTCACCCCCGTCGCCGCCCGCGGAGGCAGAATGCCGCGGGCGCTCCCGGTACCGCCGGCGGACCCGCCCGACGGAGGTGACGGCGTGAGGGGAATCGGCGCGGGGCTCGTGATCCTCGTGGGGGGTGCGCTCGTGGCGGTCTCGGCGGAGAAGCCCGCGGAGCTGATCCTGAGAAACGGGAAGGTCCTGACGATGGACGCCGCGCGGCCCGAGGCGGCCGCGCTCGCCATCTCGGGGGACCGGGTCGTGGCGGTCGGGACGGACGAGGAGGTCGGGAAGCTTCGCGGTCCCGCGACGCACGTCGTCGACCTCGGCGGGAAAACCGCGATGCCAGGCTTCATCGACGGGCACGCGCACCTCGTCGGGATCGGCGACGCGCGGATCGCCCTCGACCTCCGGGGCGCAAAGAGCTGGGACGAGGTCGTCTCGCGCGTCGCGGCCGCGGTAAAGAAGGCCCGACCCGGCGAGTGGATCCTCGGGCGGGGCTGGCACCAGAAGGACTGGGCCTCGCCGCCCGAGCCGAACGTCGAGGGGTTTCCGCTCCACGCGAGCCTGAGTGCCGCCTCCCCGGCGAACCCGGTCTTCCTCTCGCACGCGAGCGGACACGCGGCGTTCGCGAACGCGGCCGCGCTCAAGAGGGGCGGCGTCGGCCGCGACACGAAACCGCCCGCGGGGGGAGAGATCCTGAAGGACGCCGCCGGGGAGCCGACGGGCCTCCTCCGCGAGACCGCCGAGGAGCTCGTGGACGCGGCCCTCCGCGCCGACCTCGCGAAGCGGACCCCCGCCGAGGTGACCGCCGACCTGGACCGCCGGATCGACCTCGCCGTGGAGGAGTGCCTGCGCAAGGGGGTCACGACGCTCCACGACGCGGGGAGCCCGCTCGACGTCGTCGCGCGCTACCGGCAGAGGGCCGAGGCGGGGACGCTCGGGATCCGCGTCTACGCGATGCTCTCCGCCTCGAACGAGGAGCTCGAGAAGCACGCGGCGCGGGTCCGGGTCGTCGGCGCGGGGAAGAACCACCTGACCGTCCGCGCCATCAAGCGCCTCGCCGACGGGGCCCTCGGGTCGCGCGGAGCCTGGCTCCTCGCCCCCTACGCCGACGCGCCGGGGACGGGCCTCAACACGTACCCGATGAAGGACCTGGAGCGGACGGCGGAGCTCGCGGTCGCGAGCGGCTACCAGCTCGGCGTCCACGCCATCGGGGACCGGGCGAACCGCGAGGTCCTCGACGTCTACGAGAGGGTCCTCGCGCGCCACCCGAAGAAGGACCTGCGCTTCCGGATCGAGCACGCGCAGCACCTCGACCCGATCGACGTCCCCCGCTTCGCGAAACTGCCCGTCCTCGCGATGATGCAGGGGATCCACTGCCCGTCCGACGCGCCGTTCGTCGTGGCGCGCCTCGGCGAGAAGCGGGCCCGCGAGGGGGCGTACGCCTGGCGCCAGGTCCTCGACGCCGGGGCGCGCATCGGCAACGGGACCGACGCCCCGGTCGAGGACGTCGACCCGATCGCCTCCCTCCACGCCTCGGTGACGCGCCAGCCGCGGACGGGGGCGGCCTTCTTCCCGGAGCAGCGGATGACGCGGATGGAGGCGCTCCGCTCCTACACGGTCGCGAACGCGTATGCCGCGTTCGAGGAAGACCTCAAGGGGACGCTCGCGCCCGGGAAGCTGGCCGACGTCATCGTTCTCTCGAAGGACCTGGCGACGATCCCGGCCACGGAAATCCCCTCGACGCGCGTCCTGGCGACGATCGTCGGTGGAAAGGTCGCCTTCGACGGGGGGCTCTAGCCGGCGGCTTCCCGCGCGGCCTTCCGCGCCTCCCGGAAGGCCTCCCGGAACCGGGCCATGTCCTCCTCGGTCCCCACGGTGACCCTCAGGCCGTGCTTCGGGTCACGCGCGGAGACGCGGACGCCCTTTGCATCGAGGGCGCGCGCCAGCTCCGCGGCGCCGGAGGTCATAGGGACGAAGACGAAGTTCGTCTCCGACGGCGGCGGGGCGAAGCCCTCATCCCTGAGAAACGCGGCGAGCGCCGCCCGTCCGGCGACGGTCCGCCTCCGGCACGCCTCGAGGAACGCGGTGTCGTCGAGGCTCGCCGAGGCGGCCGCCACGGCCACATTCGACACGGCGAGGGGGGCGCCCCCCATCCGAACCTTCCGGAGGGCGGCCGCGAGCTCCGGCGGGGCCATCGCGTAGCCGACGCGGAAACCCGCGAGGGCGTGGAGCTTCGAGAACGTGCAGGTCACGACGACGCGTGCCCCCTCCTTCACGAGCGGGACGAGCGAGGCGACTCGCGCGGCGTCTGGGTAGTCGCGGTAGGCCTCGTCGACGACGACGACCGCCCTCGCCGAAACCCGCTCGCAGAAGGCCCGGAGCGCGGCCGGTTCGACGACGGTCCCGGTCGGGTTGGCCGGGTTGCAGACGTAGACGAGGCGCGTGGCGGGGCCGACCCGGGCCTCCATTGCCGCGAGGTCGGTCCGGAACGAGCCGTCGAGCGGGACGCGGACGACCCTTCCGCCGATGGCCTCGGCGTAGAGCGGCAGGCCCGGGTAGGTGGGGTCGGCCGTGACGACCTCGGCACCCGACGCGCCCCAGGCGGCGGCCGCCATGCAGAGGAGGGCGTGGGACCCCGAGCCGAGGACGACCTGGTCGGGAGAGAGCCCTTCGAGGACCGCGAGCTTCTTCTCGAGCTCCGCCACACCCCAGACGTAACGGTTTCCCGACGAGACGGCCTCGACGGCGGCACGCTTGGCGGCGTCCGAGGGCCCCCACGGGTTTTCGTTCTGGCCGAGGCGAACGACCCGGGGAGCGCCGGAAGCCGGCGACGGGGGCGGGGAAGCCGGCGCGGCCGGTCCCTCGGGAGTCGCCTGCGCGAGCCCTCCGCGGGCGGCGAGGAGCGCGGCGGCGGACGCGGCGGACCGGGCCAGGAACCGGCGGCGGTCGAGGGGGGTCGGCATGGGGGCCTCCGTGGTGCGGACGATGCCTTGCCGAGGGGCGCCTGTCACCCGGTATGCAGCGATGCCGGGACGGCCGCCGATCGCCCTAAACTCCCGGCAAAACCCGCCCGGGAGGTGACCCCATGACGCGAGGCGCGCGCGATCCTGAGACGTCTCTCCTCCTCGACCTTCTGGCCGAGGCCTTCGAGAGGAAGTCCTGGCACGGCACGAATCTGCGCGGCTCCTTCCGGGGGATGACGGCCGTAGAGGCCGCCTGGAGGCCGGGCGAGGGGCGGCCCAACGCCTGGGAGCTCGCGCTCCACACGGCCTACTGGAAGTACGCCGTGAGGCGGAAGCTGACAGGGGAGAAGCGCGGCTCGTTTTCCCTCGAGGGGAGCAACTGGTTCCGGCGGCCCGAGGGCGCACCCGTCGAGGCGGACTGGAAGGCCGACCTGGCCCTCCTCGGCGCCGAGCACGGCGCCCTCGTCGCGGCGGTCACCGAAAGGCTCCCGGGGCTGGCGGGGGCCGCGAGGGCGAAGACCCTCCACCTCGTCCGCGGCGTCGCAGCCCACGACCTCTACCACGCGGGCCAGGTTCAGGTCCTGAAGCGGCTCCGGCCGAAGGGGTGACGGGAGAGCCCGGAAACCCGGGAGCCCGGAGCCCGTAGAACTCCCGAGAAACACATCGGGAGAACACCGCTCGCGGGACAGGCCCGTGGCGGGGAGACGTGCCCTTCGCGGGGCTACGACGAAAGGAGACGACCATGACCGAAAAAGTGAGCCCGATTCCCGAGGGGTACCGGACGATCACCCCCTACCTCTGCATCAAGGGAGCCGGAGAGGCGATCGACTTCTACGCGAGGGCCCTCGGGGCCGTCGAGATCTTTCGCATGCCCGGGCCGGGCGGCTCGGTCATGCACGCCGAAGTGAAGATCGGCGACTCGATCCTCATGCTCTCGGACGAGTTCCCCGACT
>CALMDF010000086.1 GCA_937864895.1 uncultured Holophagales bacterium
GTTCAGGACGCCCTTCCGGCAGATGCCGGAGGGGACGAGGCGAAGGGCGAAGTGGCGGTCTTCGAACTTGACGGTGTGGCCGGCGTTGTGTCCACCCTGGTAGCGAGCGACGATGTCGAAAGCGGGGGAGATCAGGTCGACGACCTTGCCCTTGCCCTCGTCTCCCCACTGCCCCCCGACGATCACGACGGCGTTGCGGGACGTTTTCACCGGCCGATTCTACTCGGGGGCGCGGAGGGGTCCCGAATGCGAGAATCGCCGACCGATGAGCGAACCCCTCGTCCTGACCGGCGACTCCCTGACCCTCGAGAACCTCGTCGACGTCGCGCACCGCGGCCGCTCGGCCGTGCTCTCCCCCGAGGCCGGCCGGCGCATAGACGCCTCCCGCGCCGTCATCGACCGCGCCGTCCGCGAGGACCGCGTCGTCTACGGCGTCACGACCGGCTTCGGCAAGTTCTCCGACGTCGTCATCCCGCGGGACAGGCTGCAGCTCCTTCAGCGCAACCTCGTCGAGAGCCACGCCGCGGGCGTCGGGGAGCTCCTCCCCTCCGAGACCGTCCGCGCGCTGATGCTCCTCCGGGCGAACTGCCTCGCCTGCGGCTTCTCAGGCGTCCGCCGCCAGACCGTCGAGCTCCTCCTCGCGATGCTCGCCGCCGGGATTCACCCGTGCGTCCCGTGCCAGGGGTCCGTCGGCGCCTCCGGCGACCTCGCGCCGCTCGCGCACCTCGCCCGCGCCGTGATGGGCGAGGGAAAAGTGGAATTCCGGGGGAAGACCGTGACGGCGAGGGAGGCGCTCGCCGCCGTCGGGCTCGTCCCGGCGGTGTTCGAGGCGAAGGAGGGGCTCGCCCTCATCAACGGGACACAGCTGACGACCTCCGTCGGCGGCCTCGCGCTGGCCCGTCTCCTTTCCCTCGTGAAGGCGGCGGACCTCCTCGCGGCGCTCACGATCGACGCCCTGAAGGGGACGGACGTCGCCTTCGACCGGCGAATCCACGCGGCCCGGCCCCACCCGGGGCAGTCCGTCTCGGCGTCGAACCTGCGGTCTCTCCTCGCCGGCTCGCCCCTCCGCGAGAGCCACCGCGACTGCGGGATCGTCCAGGACGCCTACGCCCTGCGCTGCGCGCCCCAGGTGCACGGGACGGTCCGTGACGCCGCCTCGCACGCGCTCCGCGTCGTCACGACGGAGATGAACTCGGCGACCGACAACCCGATGGTCTTCGCCACGGGGCCGGACGGCGAGGGGGAGCTCGTCTCGGGCGGGAACTTCCACGCCGCCCCCGTCGCCCTCGTCTTCGACATGCTGACCGCGGCGGCGACGGATCTCGCGTCGATCTCCGAGCGAAGGACGGAGCGCCTCGTGAACCCGACGCTTTCGGGCGACCTCCCGGCTTTCCTGGTGAACGAGGGGGGGCTGAACTCGGGCTTCATGATGATCCACGTGACGGCGGCGGCCCTCGTCTCGGAGTGCAAGGCGAACTCGTTCCCGGCCTCGGTCGACTCGATCCCGACCTCGGCCGGCAAGGAGGATCACGTCTCCATGGGGCCGATCGCGGCCCGGAAGCTCGCCCGGAACGTCGCGAATCTCGAGAACGTCCTCGCCATCGAGCTTCTCGCGGCGGCCCAGGCGCTCGACCTGAGGCGCCCCCTCCGGTCGAGCCCCCCGCTCGAGGAGCTGCACGCGCGGCTGCGGGCGCGGGTCGCCCCGTGGGTCTCGGACCGGTACGCCGCGGAGGACGTCGACGCCGCCCGGGAGGTCCTCGTCAACGGGATCGGCGACCTGCTCGAGGCGCTGGAGTAGGCCTCAGGAGGGCGAAGGGACCTCTGCCGGCGCGAGCTGGTCGGCAAGGCGGAAGGGGAGCGACTCCACCGAGCCGGGTTCCTCGACGAAGTTCCGCCGTGGGAGGGTCCGGAGCGCGGGGGGGAGCGCCGGGATGCCGAATCGGGGCGAGACCCGATTGAGGAGGAACCCCGCCTTGCCGGGCCCCGCCGGAAGGAGCTCGGCGAGCTCGGACGCGGTCCTGAGCGCGGAGCGGTCGGTCGAGGAGACGACGAGGTACCGCGCTTCGGCCAGCAGGCCCTGGATGAGGAGGTTCCGCTCGCGGAAGCCGTCGTAGAGGCCGTCGAAGGCGCGGAAGAAGTCGGCGAGGTCGGTGAGGAAGCTGAACCCGAGGTGGCGGTCGGCCAGGTGCAGGACGAACGCAGCCCCCCGGGAAGCGCCCGAGAGGGCCCGGGAGAGGAGAGAGTCGCTCCTCAGGAACCAGCGGAGGGCATCGTTCTCGAGGAGCTCGACCATCCGCTCGGGCGCCTTCAGGAAGTCGACGCCGCGCGCGGCGGGAGCGGTGTCGAGGACGATCCGGTCGATTCCCGGGTCGTTGGCGTGCTCGGCGAGCGCCTCGACCCCCATGTACTCGATGACCCCGGGGAGCGAGTCGACGAGCCCTTCGTAGAGCCGGTTCTCGTGGATCTTCTTCAGGCTCGCGGGCGACGCGACGCGGGCCAGGACCCTCTCGAAGGTCGCGCGGGGGTCGATCTGCATGACCGAGAGGGCGGCGCCGCCCGGAACGTCGACGGCGACCGGCCGGTCGAGGGTCCCTTCGAGACCGAGGGCCTGGGCGAGGCGCCGGGCGGGGTCGACGGTCAGGACGATCGTGCGAAGACCGGACCTGGCCGAGGCGATGCCGACCGCCGCGGCGAGGGTCGTCTTCCCGACGCCGCCCGGTCCGGCGAGGACGACGAGGCGCTCTTCGCGAAGGGCCTGCTCGAAGTCGAGGTCCCCCGGGCCCGGGGGCGCCGCGGCCGCAGCCTTGCGACGGCGGGCGGGGCCCCCTTCGAAGACCTGCCGGAAGGCCGAGAAGAACGCCTCGTCCGGGGAGAACGGGCCCTCGGCCGGCGAGGGTGGGACGTCCAGCTCCGGGATCCTCAGGAGAGGGAGCGCCCCCCGGGGGAGAGTCTCGGACCGCCCGCTCCGGCCGACCCGGTTGACGACGAGGAGGCCTGTGGCGAGGCCCGCCTTGTCGCGGGCCGCGTCGACGAGCTCCTCGGCCTCCCGGGCGGCGAGCTCGGCCGGCTCCGCGACCGCGACGAGGAGGGCCCGCTTCCCGTCCGAGAAGAGCGCGTCGAGGTCCGAGGCGACGTGGTGGATCGGGCCGGCGGGGACCACGCGGAGTACCGTTCGCGGCATCGACACGAGCGAGATGGCGTGCCCGGTGGCCGGGGCGTCCATCACCACCAGGTCGTAGCGGGGCTTCTTCTCCCGGAAGATCTCCCGGACCTTCCCGAGGAGGAGGAGGTCGGCGAGCCCCGGCGTGGCGCGCGTGAAGTACCGGAACGTCGCCGAGGAGAGGATCCGGGAGGCGACGAACCCGACCGGGGCGATCGTGTGGACGAAGTCGGCCAGGAGGGAGTCGAACTCGGCGGTCAGCCCGTGAACGGACGGAGCCAGCTCGACCTCCTCGTAGCCTTTCGCGGGTCGGCCGAAGAGCGCGGCGGCGTCGCCTCTTCCGTCGGTGGAGAGGAGGAGGACCCTCTTCCCGTCCGCCGCGGCCTGGGCCGCCAGGGCCGCTGCCACGCTCGTCTTCCCCACACCCCCCTTCCCCGAGACGAGGAGCAGGCGCGCGTCGGCGAGACCGTGAAACGGGGCGTCGGAGGCCACGGAGCATTCTCCCCTCGATTCCGTTTCCGCGTTGCGGCGATAATCGTGGCTCGCGCCGATGCCCGGAGCCGGCCCGCCCCGCTCCGGCGGGGGCGCGGCGCGCGAAAAGGAGGACGAACCGATGGCCGAGACGATCATCCGGCAGCTCATGAGCCGCGGAGAAGAGGTGGTCACCGAGGTGACGAACCGCCTCCTGGCGAACGAGGCGTTCGTCGAGATGCTGAAGAAGGGGATCGCCGCCAAGGAGGTCGTCGACAAGCAGGTCACCGACGCCCTGAAGCGGATGAACGTCGCCACCCGCAAGGACGTCGCCAGGATGGAAGCCCGGATCGCCGCCCTGGAGGCGGAGCTCGAGGCGATGAAGTCCCCGTCCCCGCGCAAGCCGCGCCGGCGGAAGGCCGCCTGAGGGGGGGCCGCGCGTGACCGGGCCGGAGAAGAAAACCGTGTCGCGGCCCAGGCGCGCCGCCGCGGGCAAGGTCGTCGGTTTCCCGGCGGCCGCCGCCGGGAAGCCGAAGGTCGCCGTGACCGGCGGCAGCGGCTATCTCGGCGCCCGCCTGGTCCGCGCCCTGGCGGCGCGCGGGACCTGGGACGTCGTCGTCCTCGACCTGGCGCCCGCGGCGAACACGCCTGCCGAGGTGCGCCACCGTTTTCTCGACCTGAACCTGCCTCACTCCGACGGGACGGTCTACAAGATCCTGAAAGAGGAGCGCCCGGACGTCCTCGTCCACCTCGCGGGTGTGAGGAGCCCCCTCAGGGACGCCGTCTACGCCCACGAGCTGAACTCCATCGGCACGCTGAACGTCTTCGGGGCGGCGGGCGAGGCGAACGTGACGCGCCTCATCCACTACTCGACGACGATGGTCTACGGGGCCCGGGGCGACAACCCCGCCTTCCTGAGCGAAGAGCACCTCATGCGTGCCGACGTGTCGGACCACTTCGTGAGGGACTCCGTAGAGGCGGAAAGGCACTGCCGGGACTTCGCCCGCCGCCATCCCGAGGCCCGGGTGGCGGTGCTCCGCTTCGCCCCGATCCTGGCGGCCGAGCGGCGCGACTACCGGATCCGCTATCTCGAAGGGCCGGTCGCCCTGACGATGCTCGGCTACGACCCCCTCATGCAGTGGCTTCACCCCGACGACGCGACGGACGCGCTCCTGCGCGCCGTAGACACGCCGGGGGCGCACGGCGTTTTCAACGTCGCGCCCGACGGCGTCCTGCCCCTGTCATCGGCGCTCCTCCTCTTCGGGACGCCGTCCCTCCCCCTGCCGCACGGCCTCGCCTACGTGGCCGCGGAGGCCGCCTGGATCGCGGGGCTCGCGACGGCGCCCGGCGCCCACGCGCACTACCTCCGCTACCCCTGCGTGGCCACGAACGAGAAGGCGCGGAAGCTCCTGGGCTTCTCGCCGAAGAAGACGACGCTCGAAACGCTCCTCGAGGCCGCCAGGGCCCGCAGGAGCGCCAACCGGGCGATCGACTTCGGCGCGCTCGAGGAGGTTGCCCGGATGGCCGCCTACAAGCTGGAGCAGAGGATGAAGCGTCCCGTCAGGCCGACCTCTCCCGGTCCAGACGGGGGTGAGGCGGCGGCCCGCCCGGCCGCCACGAGGATGGCCTCGTGAGCGCACCCCGTCCCGTCGCGGTCCGCCCGGAGACTCCCTTCGTGCCGAGCCTCGTCCCGACGGCGTCGGACGAAAAGCTCCTGAGGAGCGTTCTCGGGGAGGCAGGAAAGCTCCTCGTGGCGCACCCGGAGCTTTCCTGCCTCCCCGAGAACGCTCCTCAGGAGCTTTT
>CALMDF010000087.1 GCA_937864895.1 uncultured Holophagales bacterium
TCACCGGCACGACGCCGATCTGGCCGATGGCCTGCTGGGTGTTGATCGTCGTGACCGGGATCGGGACGCGGTTGCCGATGACGAGCTGCGCCTTCTCTCCTTCGGCGATCCGGAGCTGGGGCCGGGCGAGAACCTCCGCCTCGGTGTTCGTCTTGATGAAATTGACGACGATCGAGGGGACGGTGAAGTTGAAGTCGGAGAGGGAGATCTTGATCAGCTCGTCCCACGGGAGGCTCACCGGGCCCCTGTCATCCGAGCCCCCGGTGTCGGTCCCGTTCACCTGGCCGACGATGCTGTAGCTCGAGAGGGCGACCCCGAGGTTCATGAGCTTGTTCGAGCTGAGCTGGAGAAGCTCGACGTCGAGGACGACCTCGGCCTTGGCCTTGTCGTTCACCTCGATGAGCCGCTCGGCGACGGCGACCTTGTCGGCCGTGTCGCGGATGACGATGGCGTTCAGCTGGGTGATCGTTCCCATCCGCCGGAGGTCGAGCATGCTGCGGACCATCGTGGAGACGTCCTTCACGTCGCCGTTCGAGAGGAAGAACGTCCTCACGACCTGGTCCTCGTACTCCTTGCGGTTCTGCTGCGTGTCCTGTGCGACGAGGATCGTCTTCTCGTCGATGACCTTGTAGAAGTGCCCCGCCTGCCGCATGGTCGTCTCGAGGGCCTTCTGGAAGGAGAGGTTCCTCAGGTCGATCGTGAACTTGTCGTCCTTCAGCTGCGGGTCGAAGATGACGTTGATCCCCGCGGCCGCGCAGAGGGCCTGGTAGATCTTCTTGATCGACGTGTCGGGAGGGAAAGTCACGTCGATGCCCTTGTCCGAGGCGGGGTTCAGCATCGGCGGGGCCGCCCTTCGCCCCCGCGCCTTCTCCTTGGCCTTCTCGGCCGCGGTGCCTCCGGCCGACTCGATCCGGCGCTTCTCGATGTCCTCGGCGACCCTCTTGAGCTCCTCGAGGGCCACGTCGTTCGTCGGGTCGAGCGCGACGCTCTGCTCGAGCTCGACCTGCGCGAGGTCGAGCTGGCCGGCCGAGCGGTGAAGCCTTCCCCGGCCGAGGTGCGTCTGGGCCGCCTGCATGCGCGCGCGGAAGAGCGCCGCCTCGTACTTCTTGTTGACGGGGTCGAGCGAGATCGCCTTCTGGTACGCCATGACGGCGAGGTCCCAGTGCTTCAGCTGCTCGTGGTCCTGCGCCTGCCGGAACGCCCGTTCGGCGGCGCAGCCGGAGGCGGTCACCGCCAGGACGAGGGTCACGGCAAGGAGGAAGGCGCGGGGCGGTCGCGTTCGGTGAACGGTCATGGGCGTCCCTTCAGCGGAGGGCGTCGGGCGGAAGCACGGGGATCCGCCGGGTGATCTCGGGCGGCAGCCCGACGAAGGCGAAGTCGACCGACTCGCGGCCGACGCGCTTGAGGATGAAACGGCCGTCGAGGACGTCGCCCTGCCGGGCGTTGATGAGACGGGGGCCGTCCTCGAAGGTGACGATGGGCCTGTCGCGCGGGCCGAAGACGCCGAGAGCGCGGAACGGGACCTGCGGGGGGACGATGGGGGTCGGAGTCGGCGTCGGCGTCGGAAGGCGCGGACCGATGAAGTCGGCCGAGCCGGGGACCGGGAAGGGCGTCGGCGTCGGGGGAAGCGGCTTCGGCGTCGGCGTCGGGGGGACGTGGAAGGCAAAGACGTTCCTCACCACGGCGCTCCCGATCTCCCCTCTCCCCTCGGAGAGGGCGAGCGGCGGGATGTCCCCGGGCGACGCGGCCGACCCGCCCGTGCGGACGGCCGCGCGGGCGGCGGCCGGAGCGGACTCGGGGGAGGCCCCGCCGCCCCGGGGCCAGAAGCGGACCGCGGCGACGACCACGAGAAGGCCGAGGAGGATTCCCAGGTTGCGGCGGGAGGCCAGCTCGCTCATCGGGAGCTCTTTCCGCCCCGCGGGGCCGCGGCCGGCCGGGCCGGCGAGCCGACACGGACCCTCCGGATCGCGCGGAGGGAGTCCGGCCGGAAGTAGTTCGTGACCGTGAGCGACACCCGGATGGCGTCAGGCTCCTCGTCCGAGCCCGCGGACAGGCCGACCTCCTCGACGACGAGGAACCGCCTCGAGCGCTCGAGGCCCGCGAGGAGCCTCTTGACGTTGCCGTAGGTCCCGGCGACGGCGAATCTCATCGTCAGCGCGTCGGTGCCGGGCTCGTCCACCGAGGAGTAGGCGATCGAATCGGGCCTGAGGCCGACTTCCCGGGTCGTCGCGTAGATCTCCTCGAGGAGCGACGCGATCCTCTCCTCCCTCTTTCCGAGGGTCTCCGAGAAGAAGGCCGTGAGCGTCTCCTGCTTCTCGAAGAGGCTCCGCTCGGAGGCCGCGGCGGCCTCGGCCTTCGCGCGGGCCGCGTCGCGGCGCGTCTCGAGGGAAGCCTGCTCGGAGACGAGCGCCCGGAGCCGCTCGTCGTAGAAGGTCCGGTACGAGAGGAGGACCCCGGCGTTCGCCAGGAGGACGAGGAGGAGGCTCGCGAAGAGGACCTTGCGGTCGCGGAAGGCGTTCGCGGCGCCGCTCACGGCTTCACCTCCCGGTCGCGGTAGAGGCCCTCGACGGAGAGCAGCCGCCCCTCGGCGCTCCCCCGTTCCCCGCCGTCTTCCGAGAGGGGCGTGGGCGCGTCGAACCACGGAGAGGCGTAGAAGGCCCGGAGGAGCCTCGGCAGGCCGTCCGGATCGCGCGAGACGAGACCGAGCGTGACGATCGACTCGTCCGCCCCCGCGGCCGCCGGCCGGGCCCCTCCCGACTCGCTTTCCCGCACGAGGCCGATCGTCTCGACGCGGACGTCGTTCGGGAGCGTCTTCTCGAGGCGGGTGAGGAAGCGGCTCCAGGAAAAGGCGCGGAGCCTGGCGAGGGCATTGGCCTCTTCCGTCCCGGCCATCATGCCGTCGAGGTCGAAGCGGGCGAGCTTCTTCTCGGTCTCGCGGCGGGAGGCCTCGAGCTTCTCGATCTCCGCGCGGAGGGAGGCCACCGCCTCGCGCGACTTCTTCGAGTCGTCGAGGTAGGAGGCGACGGTCCTCACGCTCGTCGCGGTCATGACGAGCGCGGCGAGGAGGAGGACGGCCGCCGTGACGTTCGCCGGGCGGGAATCGACGAAGGGGCGGCGGGCGAGGTTCGGGCGTGCGGCGCTCACGGGCTCACTCCGCTCCCATCAGAAGCCCGAGGCCGACGAGGAGGGCCGGGTCCTCGACCCGGGGCGGGACCCCCTTCGCGAGGAGGGCCGGGACGAGCGAGGCGGGGTCCGCCCCTCCCCCCTCCCGCCGGAACTCGCCGAACCGGATAGAGACGGGGGAGGACTCCGGGACGACGACGGCGTTGCCGGCCACCTCCGGCCCGGGCCCTTCCGCGGACGTCCCGCCGACGAACGAGGCCGCGAGGCGGATCTCCTGCAGCGCCTGCTCCGGGTCCGCGGAGATCTCGCGGGTCCGGAGGAACCGGACGTCCCCCTTCTCGAGGAAGACGGTCGAGACGTTGGGACCGTCCGTGAAGACGACGAGGCCCGTCCCCCCGATCGCCTCGCTGGCGACCGCGGAGAGGGCGAGCGCGGCCGGCTCGATCGCCCCGAGGCGGATCCCGTGCGAGGCGAACGCCGCCTCGAGGGAGGCGATCGTCTCCTCGGGCGCGCCGAGGACGAGGAGCCGGGTCCCGCCGTCGGGAGCCGCCCCCGCTTCGCACCAGCTGACCCGCAGGGCCGGCGGAGGGTCGCCGTAGAGGCGGCCGATCTTCCACCGGAGGACCTCCGCGAGCTCCCGGGGGCTCTTCGTCGAGCCGGGCTCGACGTCGACGGTGGCGACCTTGACGAAGCCGTCGGGAACGGCGAGAGAGGCCGCCGTGACCCTCTCCTTCGGCTGGAGGAGCGACGAAAGCGCCTGTCCGAGGAGGGGGCCGGCGACCGGCACCCCCCCGGGGCCCGGGCCGAAGGTCGCCGGGGGAAGCGCGCGGGAGCCGACCCTCGGGCCGGTCGCCTTCCGCCCGGTCTCGGCCTCCCGCGCGAGGGCGACGTGGACGAGGCGGTCTTCCGTCAGGACGAAGGCGTGCGGCGGCCGGCGGAAGCCCCATCTCCGTTTCAGGGCGCGCCGGGCGCCCGCGAGGAAGCCGTCAGTCGACAAAGGTCACCTTGTTGATCTCTTTCAGCGTGGTCTCCCCGTGGAAGACCTTTCTGAGCGCCGATTCGCGGAGGAAGGCCATCCCCTCCTCCTTGGCCGCCTTCTTGATCTCGGCCGCCGGGCGGCGGTCCAGGATGAGGCCGCGGATCCGGTCGGAGAGGTCGAGGAGCTCGGTGATCGCCATCCGGCCGTAGAAGCCCGTGCCGTTGCACTCGATGCACCCGCGCCCCTCGTAGAACGTGACGCCGGCGATCTCGGCCGCCGTCAGGCCCGACTCGTCGAGGAGCTGCTTCGTCGGCTCCATCGTCACCCGGCAGCGCGGGCAGATCTTCCTCACGAGCCGCTGCGCGAGGATGCAGTTGAGCGCCGAGACGAAGTTGTAGAGCTCGACCTTCATGTTGAGGAAGCGGCCGAGGACGTCGACGACGTTGTTCGCGTGGACCGTCGTGAAGACGAGGTGCCCGGTCAGCGCCGCCTGGACGGCGATCTGGGCGGTCTCCTCGTCGCGGATCTCGCCGACCATGACCTTGTCGGGGTCGTGGCGGAGGATCGAGCGGAGGCCCCTCGCGAACGTGAGCCCCTTCTTCTCGTTGACCGGGATCTGCGTGATGCCGCGCAGCTGGTACTCGACCGGGTCCTCGATCGTGACGATCTTGTCCTCGACGGACTGGATCTCCGAGAGGCAGGCGTAGAGCGTCGTCGTCTTTCCCGACCCGGTCGGCCCGGTGACGAGGACCATCCCGTAGGGCTCGCGGATGAACTTGCGGAGCCGCTTCATCGTTTCGGGGTCCATCCCGAGGACGTCGAGGCGGAGGTTCTTGAACTCGGCGTTCGCCGACTCCTTGTCGAGGATCCGGATGACGGCGTCCTCGCCGTGGACGGTCGGCATGATCGAGACGCGGAAGTCGATCGTCCGCCCCTTGACCCGGATCTTGAAGCGGCCGTCCTGCGGGACCCGCTTCTCGGCGATGTCGAGCTCCGACATGACCTTGATGCGGCTGATGATCGTCTGGTGGTGCTTCTTGTCGATCGGCTCCATCGCCGGGTAGAGGACGCCGTCGATGCGGTACTTGATGACGACGACGTTCTCCTGCGTCTCGATGTGAATGTCGGACGCCCGGCGCTGGATCGCGTTGAAGAGGACCGAGTCGACGAGCTTGATGATCGGGCTCGCGTCCGCGGCGATCCGGTCGATCGTCAGGACCTCCTGGCCCTCCTCGTCCTCCCTCACGACCTGCATCCGGAACTCTTCGGTCGCCTCCTCGAGGACCCGCTGGGTCGACTCGGACTTCTGGAGGATCTCGTGCATCGC
>CALMDF010000088.1 GCA_937864895.1 uncultured Holophagales bacterium
TATCGCGAGTACCTCGCCGGCCTGGAGGCCTTTGGGTCGGACGACCCCGAGGCGATCCGGCGCTTCCGGCTTGCGGCCGACATCGACCCCGGCTTCGCGGCGCCGCTGCTCCTTCTGGAGGGAGTGCTCCTCGGCCGGGGCGACTTCGCCGGCGCGGAGTCGGTCCTGGCGCTGCTCGAGAAGCACCGCGACGGCCTGACCCCCGTGGAGGTCGAGGTTCTCGCGGCCAAGCAGGCCGACCTCGCGGGCCGGACGGCGGAGGCGCTCCGGCACTTCTCTCTCGCGCTCTCGCGCTCCCCGACCGATCCCGTCCTGCGCTACCAGGTCGCCACGCACGAGCTGGCCCTCGGGCGCCCGGAGGGGATGATCGAGACCTACGGCGCCCTGGACCTGGGGCTCCTCGCGAACCACCCCGCGATCCTCTGGCTCTTCGGCTTCCTCAGCTCGTCCCAGCACGTCCTCGGCCGGTTCGAGGACGAGCTGGAGACGGCGCGCCGCGCCAGCTCGCTGCATACGGCGCGTCTTCCTTTCGTCCAGCCGATGGTCCGCGCCCTCGCCGCCCTGGGACGGTTCGGGGAGCTCTCGCGCGTCCTCGAGTCGTCCCGGAGCCTTCCGCCTGACGGGCTGAGTCCCGACAGGGTCCTCGCCACGGCCGTCGACGAGCTGCGCACACACGGGGAACGGGAGCGCGCGATCCGGCTGGCCTGCGAGGCGCTGGACCGCCGCCGGTCGCGGGGAGGCGTCCGGGACGAGGCGACGGACCTCCACGACGAGGGCCTCCTTCTCATGGGCGCGGCCCGGTGGGACGAGGCGAAGGGCGTGCTGGCCCGCCTGGCCGAGCGGTTCCAGAAGAACGTCGAATACGGTTCTCTCCTCGGGGCGGCCGCGGCCCGGGCGGGCGACCACGCGCTCGCCCGCCTCCTCGACACCCGCCTCGCCCGGGACAAGGGCCGCTGGGACCGTGGGCGGACCGCCTGGGCGCGGGCGCGGATCGCCGCGTCCCTGGGAGAGGCGGACACCGCCGTCTCCCTCCTCGCGGCGGCGTTCGCCGGGGGGTTCCCGTACGGTGTCGCCCTCCACTCGGACGTCGCCTTCGAGCCGCTCGGGAGCCACCCGGCGTTCCGGGAGCTCCTGCGTCCGAGGAGCGCCAGCGAAGCGGTGGCCCACGAAGGCTGAGCGCCCGCAGGGCAGGGAACGCCGCTCTCAGCCCATCGCCCGGAGCCTCGCGAGGACCGCCTCGACGTCGTAGTCCGGCGTCGAGGCGCCGGCGGTGACGCCGACCTTCCGCATGCCCGCGAACGACTCCGGGCGGAGGTCCGCGGCCGTCCCCACGAAGACGGTCGGCTTCGACTCCTTCGCGATCTTCACGAGCTCCTTCGTGTTCTTCGAGTGCTGCCCGCCGATGACGACGATGGCGTCGATCGACGGGTCGGCGCAGAGGGCCCGGAGGGCGTCCTGGTTCTCCTTCGTCGCGTAGCAGATCGTGTCGGCGACCCGGAGGTCGGGGACGCGGCGGCGCATCTCGGCGACGTGCTCGGCGAAGCCTTCGGCGTTGAGCGTCGTCTGGAAGACGACCTTGACCCTCGGGTGGCTCTCCCAGGGGAACGCCGCGACCTCGTCGAGCGTGTAGAAGACCCCGTAGCGCGACGGGTCGAGGTCCTTCGTGTAGCCGATGACCTCGCGGTGCCCCTCCTGACCGAGGACCGCTATGAAGCAGCCGTCGTCGAGGGAGCGGCCGATCTCCCGGTGGATGTCGGTGACGAACTTGCAGGTCGTGTCGATGGCGGCAAGGCCGAGAGCCGCCGCCTCCTCGCGGACGGACGGGGCGACGCCGTGGGCCGAGAAGACGATCCGCCCCTCGTGCTCCCGGGCCTCCTCGAGCCGGTGCACCGTCGGGAAGCCGAGGTCGGCCATCTCCCGCTCGACGCTCTCGTTGTGGACGACCTGCCCGAGGATGGCGCCCGTCTGCCCCTTCGCCGCCGCGATCCTCACGAGCTTGTCCGCCACGCGCACCCCGGCGCAGAACCCGTACTTCTCGGCGAGGACGACCTCCACGGCTACTTCCCTCCCCCGCCCGGCCGTTCCGGCAGGTCGTAGAGGACGATCTCGGGCGGGATCGCCTTCACGAACCGGTCGCGCTTGATGAGCTCGAAGCCCTTCCCCCCGCGCCCGACGACGTCGTGGCGGCGGGTGACGGTGTGGGTCGTTCCCTTCGAGTTCTCGAGGGTCAGGACGGCGCGCTTCTCGTCCTTCCCGAAGAGGGCGGCCCCGATGATCCTGTCGTCCTCGGCGAGCCGGATGCCGATGACCCCCTTGCCGGGGCCGGCGAGGACCGGGACCTCGTCCGAGGCGAAGAGGATCGCCCTGCCCTTCTCCGAGGCGAGGGCGACGATCGCCCCTTCCTCGCAGACGGAGACGGCGACGACCTCGTCCCCCTCCGCCGGCTTGGCGAAGCGGCGCCCCGAGCGGGTCGTCGCCTCGCGGAGGGGGTCGGCGGAGAACCTGAGGACCATCCCGTCCCGCGTCGCGGCGAGGAGGTGGACTTCCTCCGGGGGCGTGACGCGCGGATCGAGCGAGAGGGCCGCCACGACCCTCTCCCCGTCGTCGAACTTGAACAGCTTCTGCACCGGCTCGCCGTACCCCGTCGACGGGGGGACGTCGTTCATCCGGAGGACGTAGGCCGACCCGCGGCTGCTGAAGAGGACGACGAGCTCGCGCGTGCCGCCCTGGAGGACGGCGAGGACCTCGTCCCCTTCGCGCAGGCGCGTCTGCTTCGGGTCCTTCAGCTGCCCGAGCCGCTTCACCCAGCCGTCGGAGGTGACGACCGCGAAGGCGTCCTCGTCGGGGATGAAGGCCTCCGCGTCGTACTCCGGCTCCTCGACCGCGGCGGAGACGCGCGTCCGGCGCCTCTCGCCGGAGAGGACGCCGCGCAGCTCGACGAGCTCGCGCTGGACGACTCCCCAGAGCTTCGCGGGCGACTTCAGGATCGCCTCGATCCGCGCCGCTTCCGCCCGCTTCTCCGCGAGCTCCTTCTTGATCGCCTCGATCTCGAGGCGGGCGAGCTTGTAGAGCTTCGTCTCGAGGACGGCGTCGGCCTGCTCCTCGTCGAGGTCGAATCGCTTGATGAGCTTCCCGGCGGCGTCGGCCTTGCCGTCGCTCTTCCGAATGATCCGGATCGCCTCGTCGAGCTCGTCGAAGATCTTCTCGAATCCCTCGAGGAGGTGGATGCGGCGGCGGAGCTCCTCCAGCTCGTAGACGAACCGGCGGCGGACCGTCTCGAAGCGGAAGTCCAGGAAGTGCCGCAGGATCGCGGCGAGGGAGAGCCGCGCGGGCTCGGCGACCTCGGGGTTCGCCGTCGGCACGAGCGCCGTGAGGTTCACCGCGACCGTCGTCTGGAGCGGCGTGTGCCGGTAGAGGTAGGTCATGACGAGCGCCGGGTCGGCGTCGCGCTTTACCTCGAGGACGATCCTCACGTCGTCGGTCGACTCGTCGCGGACGTCGACGAGGGCCGGGAGCTTCCTCTCGATGATGACCTCGGCGATCTTCTCGACGAGGGTCGCCTTCGCGACGCCGTAGGGGATCGACGTGACGACGATCGCCCGGGCGCCCCGGTTTCGCTCCTCGATCTCGTACTCGGCCCGGAGCTTCAGGGTCCCCTGCCCCGAGTCGTAGATCTCGCGGAGCTCCTTCTTCGACGAGAGGAGCTGCCCGCCCGTCGGGAAGTCGGGCCCCTTGATGAACCGGAGCGGGTCGGCGGCGGGGTCGTCGATCGCGGCGATCGCCGCGTCGAGGACCTCGACGGGGTTGTGCGGGGGGATCGACGTCGCCATCCCGACGGCGATGCCCGACGCCCCGTTCACGAGAAGGTTCGGGAACCGGGCCGGCAGGACGATCGGCTCGGAGTGGACGCCGTCGAAGTTCGGCTTCCAGTCGACCGTCCGCTTCCGGATCTCGGAGAGGAGCTCGATCGCGAGGGGCCTGAGCCGCGCCTCGGTGTACCGGTACGCCGCGGCCCCGTCCCCGTCGAGGGAGCCGAAGTTGCCGTGCCCGTCCACGAGCGGGGCGCGCAGGGAGAACGGCTGGGCCATCCGGACCATCGCGTCGTAGATGGCGACGTCGCCGTGCGGGTGGTACTTGCCGATGACGTCGCCGACCACGGACGCCGACTTCTTGAACTTCGCGTCAGGCGTCAGG
>CALMDF010000089.1 GCA_937864895.1 uncultured Holophagales bacterium
CGGTGCAGAAGCTCTCCCGTGCCGACGGTCTGGCGCGCCTGACGGCACAACGGTTCGACTACGCGGTGGTGGACGAGGTCCACCACGCGGCCGCGGCCAGCTACCGCCGAATCCTCGACCGGCTCGACGCGAGATTCGTCCTCGGCCTCACCGCGACGCCCGACCGCGCCGACGCCGCCGACGTGCGCGGCCTGTTCGACGACCACGTCGCCTACGAGGCCGGCCTCGCGGAGGGGATCGAGGAGGGACTCCTCGCGCCCTTCTCCTACTTTGGCCTGCGCGACACCGTGGACTACGAGGACATCCCTTGGCGCAACGCGCGCTTCGACCCGGAATCCCTCGCGACCGCCGCCGCCACCGAAGCGAGGATGGATCGCCTCTGGCAGGCCTGGAACGAGCACCCGGGAACCCGGACGCTCGTCTTCTGCTGCTCGGTTGCGCATTCCCGTTTCGTCGGCGAGTGGCTCTCAGCGAAGGGTCTGCGCGTCCGGGCGGTCACGGCGGAGTCGGACGACGCGAGCCGAAGCGGGGCGCGGGAGGATCTCCGACTGGGCCGCCTGGACGCGCTCTGCGCCGTGGACCTCTTCAACGAGGGCGTCGACCTCCCCACGCTCGACCGGATCGTGATGCTCCGCCCCACCGAGTCGCCCGTCGTCTTCGTCCAGCAGCTCGGCCGGGGCCTTCGGCGCGCCGACGGGAAGGCATCCCTCACGGTCATCGACTTCGTCGGAAACCACCGCGTCTTCCTCGACCGGCTACGTCTCCTCCTCTCGCTCGGGAGGAAGCCCGTTGCGCTCCGCACCTTCCTCGACGACCAGCAGGCCGCCGACCTCCCTCCTGGCTGCTTCGTCGAGGTGGAGCTCGAGGCTATCAAGATGCTCCGCTTCCTCCTTCCGCGCGGCGAGACGGAGGCGACCCGCGTCTACCGGGAGCTCAAGGCGGCTCGCGGCGAGCGCCCGACCGCGGGCGAGCTCTACCGGATGGACGTGACCCTGCCGAAGAGCGGTTGGTTCCCGCTCGTCGAGCAGGAGGGGGACCTCGACGAGGAGGCCCGCCGCGTTCACGCGGCCTGTCGTGAATGGTTCCTCGACCTGCAGACGACGCACATAGAGAAGTCGTTCAAGATGGTTCTCCTCGAGGCCCTGCTCGAGGCTGGCGCGCTCAGGACAGGTCTCGACGTGGCCGAGCTCGCCGAGCGCTCCCGGAAGATTCTGCGGCGCTCCCCGGAGCTGGCGCGCGACATGGAGGGCGTTGCCGAGCTGGGCGGGGTCGCCGACCCCGAGGGCGCCGTGTGGACCCGGTACTGGCGGCGGTATCCCGTGAAGGCCTGGACCGAGGGGCCGCACCGGCGCTGGTTCCGGCTCGACGGAGACCACCTGTCTGCCCGCTTCCCCATACCAGATGGCCTCGACGACGTCTTCGAGGCCATGACCCGCGAGCTCGTCGATTTCCGCCTCGCGAAGTACAGAAGGCGGACGGAGCGTGCGCCCAACGGCTCCGCCTTCACCTGCAAGGTCCTCTGGAACCGCCGCGACCCAATCCTGAAGCTCCCGCCCCGCTCCTCCGCCACCGTTCCCGACGGAGAGGCGGACGTGCGCCTGCTGGACGGCTCCGTCTGGAGCTTCCGGTTCATGAAGGAGTTCTGCAACGTCGCCCGGCCCGCCGGGCGCGACCGCAACGAGCTCCCGGACCTCCTTCGCGGCTGGTTCGGGCCGGCCGCGGGCAGGCCAGGCACGGACTTCCACGTCCGCTTCTTCCCCTCGCCGGGCGGGCTCTGCGTAGAGCCCGCCGGCGCGGCCAGGGTCCTCTCGTTCCCGAGCCGCACGCTCGTCACCGCCTACCCGTCGCTTCGCGCCGCCGCCGGGGCCGCCCAGCGCGATTCTTTCGCCGACGACGAGACTGGGCCGGACTCGTCCGGCGAGATCGTCACCCTGCCCATCTCGCGGCCCGCCGACCGCCTCTTCGCCGTTCGCGCGAGCGGCTCCTCCATGGACGGCGGCACCTCGCCGATCCGCGATTGCGACTGGGTGGTCCTGCGATGGGCCAGGGGCGAGGCCCTGAAGAACCTCCACGCGACGCGAAAGGTCGCCCTCGTCGAGACGGCAGGGTCCTCTGGCGACGGCGCGTACCAGCTGAAGCGGATCGTCCGCGAAGAGGGCCGCTGGCTCCTTCGCTCCGACAATCCCGCCGTCCCCGACTTCGAGGCGACCGAGGAGAACGTCCCGATCGCCGTTCACGTCGAGACGATTCGCCCCGAGCAGCTCGCTCCCCCGCCGGGAACGACGATCCCGACCGCCAGCCTCGCCGAGGCCTTCGGCCTGCACGAGCCACCGACGATGGGGCGCGCCGAAGGCCACCTCTTTCTCCTCGTCGAGGAGAAGGGTGCGCTCGCCGCGCCCGACCGCGTTCGCGTCCCGATCGCCCGCAACCCTGGCGAGACCGCCTTCGTCCTGACGCGGACCTCGCCCGACGCCGACTGGCGGTACTGCGGTGTCGGCCGCTGGTTCGAGGACGAGAACCTCTGGGCGATACCGGAGGTGGACTGGCCGACCTGGCGCGTCCTCGGCTCAGGCAGGAGCGCTTCGAGGCGGCTTCAGCCGGAGCTCGAAGCCGAGGCCCGCGAGCTGGTTCGGACGATCCTCGAGAGGGCGGGCCCCGACGGATCGCTGCCCGAGCGCGACGGCCGCACGCTCCGCGTGCTCGGCGTCGCCCCCCAGGGTGGTCTCCGCGTCGACGGCGGGCCGAACGGCTTCGGCGAGCGGACCGTTTCCCTCACGGACCTCGGATGGGTCCTCGCGGCGCGGAAGGACGTCGCCCTTCACGGCGGCATCCTCGACGAGGCTCGGGTGAATCGACTCCGCTACCTCGAAGGGACGCCCCGCGCGGCGACCCGGTGGATCGACACGGGAAACGCTATCTGGCTCATTCAAACCGCCGAAGAGAAGTGAGCGGCGGGGGCGGCGGCCAGCAGCCGGCTGAGGACTCGACGTCGGCACCCAAGACCTTGCAGGCATGTGCCATGGTTCCCCCTGCCGCGTCGACGGGCACCGCCCTCTGAAACCCGGGAGAGGCGCTGCCTGCGTCGCGGGTCTCCGTCAGTCGCGTTGCCTCGCGAAGTCGCACAGGACGGCCTCGCAGCGATCGCACCGCTTCTGCGGGAGGTGGTCCACGTCGTCGATCGGCCCAAACGGCAGCCAGTTCGGCGGCATCACGCCTTCGGAGAGCAGGTCGAGTTCAGCCGTGCAGTCAGGGCAGTAGGCGAGCTGCGTATCCGTGTAGGCGATCGGGGACTTCCGATTCCGTCCGTTCATAGGCTGGAAGGGTAGCCTGGCTCATTCGCCGTTCGCGGGAGGATGGCCTAGCAAGCGGCTTGGCCGGTCAGAGCGTGTTCTCGGTGCCTTGCGAGAAACGCCGGTTCAGGAAGGAACCGATTCGGTTCCCGCATCTGCTGACCTTCGAACGAGAGGAGCCAGCGGTTCCCCTCTCCTGAGTGAAAGCCGTCGGGGAAGCGGTGCGCGACGAAGTGGACACGGCGATCGTCATCGAAGTACATCAGGAATCGATCGAAGGCCCGGTCGTGAAGAGCGTTCAGGCAGAGGCCGTTCCGAGGGTTCGTGCGATGTGCGGAGTCATCCGCCC
>CALMDF010000090.1 GCA_937864895.1 uncultured Holophagales bacterium
GTCGACGCCGAAGTGGTTCGACCGGCCCGAGGGCCAGGGGGGGGCGTTCTCGAGGGCACTCGGGTCCGGGTCCGGCTCCTCGCCGGCCACGGAGCGCCACCAGGAGACGTGCCGCTCGTGCCCGTCGGGGTTCGCGCACGGGTCGACGACGACGACGAGGGCGGAGAGCACCTCCTCGACGGTCTTCGAGCGGGACGCCGCGAGCGTGTAGAGGAGCGCGGCGCAGGCCTCCGGGCCCGCGACCTCGTTGCCGTGGATTCCGCAGGCGATCCAGACGACGGCGGGCGAGCGCTCGACGACGGCCCGGGCCGCCTCCGGGGAGGTCCCCCGCGGGTCGCCGAGGCTCTTCAGCCCGGCCGCGATCTCGTCGAGCCTCGCGAGGTTCTCCGGGCTCGACACGGCGACGCGGAGGAGCTCGCGCCCTTCGGGCGTCTTCCCGTAGGCCGCCGCCGAGACTCGCGGCGAGGCGGCCTCGAGGGCCCGGACGTAGCGGACGAGGGACGCATGGGGCGTGAGGGCGTCGCCGATCCGGTGCCCGAAGACGGCCTCGGGGGCCGGGACCTTCGGGTCGCGTTCGGATTCGGCGAGGACCCGGCCGGACGGGATGCCGCGGGCCGAGAAGACCGGGTCGTCGGGGGCCGACCCGCGGACGGAGGGGGCGAGGAGGAGGAGGGAGACCGCGAGGAGCCGCTTCACGCGGGCTCGGGCTCCGTCGCGCGGGGCGAACGGCGGGGCAGCATGTCGTGGCGCTGGAGCATCTCGTTCAGGGTCGTCGGCTTGAGGCCGAGGAGGCGGGCCGCCTCCGTCTGGACGCCGCCGGCGCGGCTCATCGCGGCCTCGAGGAGCGACCTGCGGTAGGCGCTCACCGCCTCCTTGAGGTCGATCCCGTCCGCGGGGAACGCCGCGGGCCGCGGGACGGAGTGCCTTACCGCGTCGGGGAGCTGGTCGAGGTCGATGACGCCGCCTCCGAGGACGACGGCGCGCTCGAGGACGTTCTCCAGCTCGCGGACGTTTCCCGGCCAGTCGTGGTCGAGAAGGGCCTTCATCGCGTTCGGCGTGACCGGAGGGACCGGGCGGTCGTTCTCGCGGGCCGCGCGCGTCACGAGCGCCTCGACGAGGAGGGGGATGTCCTCCTTGCGCTCGCGCAGCGGGGGGAGGCCGATCGTGATGACGCAGAGGCGGTAGAAGAGGTCCTCGCGGAACTTCCCCTCCTCCACGAGGCGGGCGAGGTCGGCGTTCGTCGCGGCGACGACCCTGACGTCCGAGCGGATCGGCTCTACGGCGCCCACGGGGAGGAACTCCCTCTCCTGGAGGACCCGCAGGAGCTTGGCCTGGGTCTCGAGGGGAACGGTTCCGATCTCGTCGAAGAAGATCGTTCCGCCGTCGGCCACCTTGAAGAGCCCCTTCTTTTCGGCAATCGCGCCGGTGAAGGCCCCCTTCGTGTGGCCGAAGAGGTTCGACTCGAGGAGGTCGGGCGGGAGGGCGCCGGAGTGGACGGTCACGAACGGCCCGGCCGCGCGCTGCGAGAGTCGGTGGAGGGCGCGGGCGACGAGTTCCTTGCCGGTGCCGCTCTCGCCGGTGACGAGGACCGTCGAACGGGCCGGGGCGGCCTGGCGGATCGTCTGGAAGACCTTTTCCATGGGGGCCGAGTGGCCGACCATGCCGGGGAAGTCGGTGCCGGCGTCGAGCCTCGCCTTCAGCGCGCGGTTCTCGGCGACGAGGCGTTTCTTCTCGAGGGCCTGCGCGACGACGTGGACGACCTCCTCGTTGCGGAAAGGCTTGGGGACGTAGTGGAAGGCCCCCTCCTTCATCGCGGCGATGGCGCTCTCGACGGAGGAGTAGGCCGTCACGACGACGACCGGCACGTCGGGGCGCCTATCGCGCATCTCGGGGAGGATCGAGAGGCCGGGCCGGTCGGGGAGCATCAGGTCGAGGAGGACGAGGTCGACCGCCGGGTCGGCGAAGAGGGCGAGCCCCTCGGCGGCCGTGGCCGCTTCGCTCGTGCCGTACCCGGCCCGCGAGAGGACCGTTCGGAGGACCTCGCGGACGACGGGCTCGTCGTCGACGATCAGGACCTTCATGCGTTCGCCGGAAGGCTCACCGTGAAACGGGCGCCGCGCCCGGGCGAAGACTCGACCGCGAGCGAGCCACCGTGCGCCCGGATGATATCTCCGGCGATCGCGAGGCCGAGACCGACGCCCCCCTGCCCGGCCTTCGTCGTGTGGAACGGCGCGAAGACCTTCGCCCGCTCCTCTTCCGTGAGGCCCGGGCCGTCGTCGTCGACGGTGAAGAGGACGTTCTCGCCGGCGGACCTCGCGGCGATCCGGACGGAGCCGGGACCCTCGCGCCCCTCCCGCGGGAGGGCGACGGCCTCGATGGCGTTCTTCAGGAGGTTCACGAGGACCTGGACGAGAGCGTCCCCGTGCCCGCGGACGCCCGGGAGCGCCGGCGGGAGGTCGACGTCGAGCGAGACGTTCCGGCCGCGAACGTCGTCCTCGAGAGCGCGGCAGGCCTCGCGAACGAGCTCGGAGGGCTCCAGCGCGGCCAGGTCGCGCGGGCGCCCGCGGGCCAGGTCGAGCAGGCTCCCGACGAGGCGGGCGGCGCGGAAGGCCTGCCGCTCGATCTTCTCGACGAGGGGACGCCGCGGGTCGTCGGCCGGGGTCTCGTCGAGGAGGAGCCGGGCGAAGCTCGCGACGCCGGTGAGCGGCGTGTTCACCTCGTGCGCCACGCCGGCGGAGAGGTTCGAGAGGGCCGAGAGACGGTCCCTCTCGGCGAGGCTCTTCTCGAGACGGGCGACCTCGGTGGCGTCGGAGAGGACCCAGACCCGCGCGGGGGAGCCCTCCCGCGCGCCGGGGAAGGGGGAGGCCGCGACGTCGAGGACGCACGTCCTGCCGCCGAGAACGACCTCGACGCGGGCGGGCGCGGCCGCGCGCCGCAGGCTCTCCGGAAGGACGTCGTCGGCGAGACGCCCCGGGAGGGGGCCCCGGCCGTCGGCGAAGAGCGCCTCGAACGCGGGGTTTACGGAGGAGATCCTCCCGTCGTCGTCGGTTGCGGCGATCGCGGCGGGCGAGCCGGTGACGACGTCCTCGTGGAACTCCTTCAGGAGCCTGTACCGCTCGGCCTGCGTCTCCAGCTCGTCGTAGAGGCGGGCGTGGTCGACGGCCAGCGCGGCCGAGGCGAGGACGGTCTCGAGGAGCTCGAGGTCCTCGCCCGACAGGGGCTCGCGGCCGTCCCGGTCGGCGACGCAGAAGAGCCCGAGGAGGCGGCCCGAGAGGGCGAGCGGGGCGATGGTCCTGAAGCCCGCCCGCCGCATCCGGGCCACGGAGAGCGTGGGGTGGTCGGTGAAGACGAGGCGGGAGAGCCGCGTCGTCCTCGTGAGCGCCCCGGGCGGGAGCTCCTCCGGAGAGAGCGGGTCGCCGCCGTCGAGAGCCGCCGCGTCGCGCCGGCCGTCGGCGCGCGCGACGAGGAGGGTGGCCCTGGGGACGCCGAGCCCGCGCATGACGCGCTCGGAGAGGAGGGGCCCGATCTCGGAGAGGCGGCGCGGGCTCGAGAGGTCGCGGACGAGGGAGCAGAGCCCCTCCCGTTCCCCGAACCGTTCGCCGTACTGCACCCGGGCGAGCGCCGAGGAGAGTCCCCGCCGGACCGGGAAGAACGTGAGCGCGATGAGGATGCCGGCCCCCGCCTCGACGAGCCCCCGGCCGTACGGGATTCCCGGGAGGACGTCGCCGAGGTCGGCGACCTGCGCGAGCGAGAAGAGGCCGGCGCCGAGGAACGCGGCGCCGAGGAGGGCGACCGTTTCCCTCGTGAGGATGTCGACGTCCCAGAGGCGGTACCGCGTCAGCGCCGCGACGAACGAGATCGGGACGAGGGCGAGCGGGACGATCGAGAAGCTCGAGACGACGGGGATCGGGGCGCCGAGAAGGCGCGGGAGGAAGTCGAGAAGGGCGACGGGGAGGAGCCCTCCGGCGGTTCCCGCGAGGAGGAAGCGGACCTGCTTCTCGGCGAGGAGGTCGAGCCGGCGCGTCGCGAGGTGGACGAGGCGTGCGACCGCGACGACGATTCCGAGGAGCAGCGCGGCCTGCTGGATCCGGTCGAGGCGCTGGACGAGGGGCAGCGCGTCGACGTCGGGCGGCGGCGGGGCGAGGTAGGTCGCGAGGGAGAGGGCCGCCAGGACGAGGGCGGGAGCGAAAAAGACGACGGACGGGACGCGCGCGGCCCGGCGCGGGAAGCGGAAGACGAAGGCGAGGAGGAACGCGGGCAGGAATGCGCGGGCGGCGTCCTCGAAGAGCGTCGCGGCCCGGAAGAGGCCGTCCCAGGGGGGCGCGGGAGTGATGACGAGGATCGCGGCGGCCGAGAAGGAGAAGCCCGCGAAGAGAAAGGCGCTCCCCGGGTCGGCCTCGAGGGGCGCGGTCCGGGGGACGATGCCGGAAGCCACGAGGAAGGCGGCGCCGACGAGGAGGAGGAGGAAGTAGCGGGTATCCCAGG
>CALMDF010000091.1 GCA_937864895.1 uncultured Holophagales bacterium
ACCGGGATGTCGAAGTAGCCCTGGATCTGCGCCGCGTGGAGGTCGACGGCGAGGATCCGGTCGGCGCCCGCGGACTGGAGGAGGTCCGCGACGAGCTTCGCCGTGATGGGGACCCGCGGCTTGTCCTTGCGGTCCTGCCGGGCGTACCCGTAGTAAGGCAGGACCGCCGTCACGCGCGACGCCGAGGAGCGCTTGAAGGCGTCGAGCATGATGAGGAGCTCCATGAGGTTCGCGTTCACCGGCGGGCAGGTCGGCTGCACGACGAAGACGTCGGCCCCGCGGACGTTCTCCTCGATCTGGCAGTAGTTCTCGCCGTCCGAGAAATTGTAGAGCGTCACCCGCCCCGCCTCCTGACCCAGCGCCCGGCAGATCTCGCCGGTCAGGGACGGGTGAGCGCGCCCGCCAAACACCTTCAGCTCTCCGTACGGAACCCTCAGTGTCATGACTCTCTCATCCTGGCTGGGGAGGGAGGATTCGAACCTCCGATAGGCGGTTCCAAAGACCGCTGACTTACCACTTGTCGACTCCCCAGCATGGGGCCGGATCTTACTCTGCCCGCCGGGGTCCGCTCCTGACGCGGCTTTCCTCGCGCGTCAGCGTCGGCACGACGCGTACGGCCGATCCCACGGGGAGGCCCTCGAGACGCCGGGCAGCCTCGGCGGCCGACCCGGGATCGGGAAAGACCCCGAAGACGGTGGAGCCGCTCCCGGAGAGCCGCGCCTGCTCCGCTCCGGTCGCGCCGAGCGCCTGCCGGACCACCCTGAGGGCGGGGAAGAGCGATTCCGCGGCGAATTCGAGGTCGTTCCGGTCGGGAACGGGGCCGTTCTCGCGCTCCGGCCCCTCGTTCCCGTCCCAGGGGGGGGCCGAGAGGCGCCGGAAGACGTCGGGCGTCGCCACGGGAAAGGGAGGCATGACGAGGACGACCCCGCGCGGCGGGAGGTCTGCGAGCGGCTCGATTCGCTCGCCCCGGCCGCGGCCCCGCGCCGTCCCGCCCCAGAGGAAGAACGGGACGTCGGAGCCGAGCGACGCGCCGATCCGGGCGAGGCGCTCCAGCGGGAGCTCGAGCTCCCAGAGCGCCGAGAGCCCGAGGAGCGTGACGGCGGCATCCGAGCTCCCCCCGCCCAGGCCGCCTCCGGAGGGGATCCTCTTCTCGAGGGTGATCGCCGCCCGCGGCTTCACCCCGGCCTCCTCGGCGAGGGCGCGCGTGGCGCGGAGGACGAGGTTCTCCGGACCGGAGGGAACGGAAGGGTCGTCCACCTCGAGGGTCAGCGAGTCGCTCTCCTCGAAGGTCAGGCGGTCCGTGAGGCCCACCGCTTGGAAGACGGTGTCGAGCTCGTGGTAGCCGTCGGACCTTCTTCCGAGGACGAGAAGGGACCGGTTGACTTTCGCGAACGCCTCGGCGACGAGCTTCATCCCCTGGGAACCTCCTCCTCCGGCCAGGGCCCGTAGCTCTCGAGTGCGAGGAGCGCCCGCCCGTCCGGCCCGCTCACCTCGATCCGCCGCGGGACCCCGGCCCCGGGCGAGAGCTCGACGCGGACGCCGGCCGGCAGGGCCAGGCCCGTCACCTCTCCCGCGGCCGAGACGAGGACGGCGCGCCCCTCCCCCGCCGGGAGCTTCAGCTCGACGCGTCCGCCGCGGACCACCGCCCCTTCTCCGAGGGGAGCGTCCTCGGGAACGCCGAGGAGGGCCGAGAGGACGTCGGCGGCCTCGACGAGGCCGGGAAAGAGGTCTCCGGCCTCGCCTCCCACCCGTCGGAGGGTCCCGGAGCGCCCGCTCCCGGCGAGCGGAACGGAGGCCTTCCACGAGAGGGTCTCTCCATCCCAGGTGACGGCGAGGTACCCGCGCACGGCCACGCCGGCCCTCGGGGAGACTTCTCCCCGGTAAAGCGCCTTGAACCGGCGCGGGCCCCACGCCGCGTCCCTGGCGGCGAGGACGTTCGCGACGGCGCTCGCGACGAGAGCCGGGTCCGCCGGGACGGGGACCGGGGCGGCGCTCCGGCAGGACGCGAGGACGAGGAGCGCGGCCGCGGCGACCGCGGCCCGCCGCTTCACGGAGTCTTCGCGGCGGCGGCGGTCCGCTCGAGCTTGGCCCGGATTGCCGCCCCGCCGTCTTCCGGGTCGAGCGCCAGAGCCCGGGTCCAGCGCTCGCGCGCCTTTTCGAGGTCTCCCTGCTTCTCGGCCAGGTCGCCGAGGTGATCCTCGATCGTCGGGTCGTCGGGAGAGAGCCGCTTCGCCGTGAGGAGATGCCGCTCGGCCTCGTCCAGCCTGCCGAGCCGGAAGTAGACCCAGCCGAGCGAGTCGAGATAGGCCGAGCTCGAGGGCTCGAGGGCGACGGCCCTCGTCACGAGCTCGAGGGCCCGCTCGAGGTTCTCGTTGCGGTCGGCGTACATGTAGCCGAGGTAGTTGAGCGCGGCCGCGTGGTCGGGACGGAGCTCGATGAGCTTCTCGAAAGAGGCGACCGACTCGGGGATCTTCTTCTCCCGCTCGAGCGACGCGGCCTGCCGGAAGAGGAGGTCCGGGTCGTCCGGGAACTGGACGAGCGCGGCGGTCGCGGCCTGCGAGGCCCGGTCGTACCTTTCGAGGCGCTGCCACACGTCGGCTGCGGCGAGGGCCCCGGGACGTCCCTCCTTCGCGATCGCCGCGACGAGCTCCTCCCCCTCCGCCCGGTCCTTCTCCTTCTCCGAACGAAGGAGGAACTCGGCGAGCAGGGAGCGGATTCCGAGCTCCTTCGGCTGCTTCGCGAAGGCCTCGCGGCAGATCCTCAGGCCCTCAGCCGGTTCCTCCGCCTCCCGCGCGACCTGCACCAGGAGGTTCAGCGCCTGAAGGTTGACCGTGCCGTCCTCGTCGAGGAGGTGAGGCTTCACCGCGGCCCGCGCTGCCGCCCAGTCCTTCCGGAGGAGGGCGACGTACCCGAGCTGCCCGTCCACGGAGGCGATCCCCCCGCTCGGGGCCTTCTGCGCCACGAGTGTGGAGCGGAGGTCGTTGAGGACGGTCTCCGCGTCTTCCAGGCGCCGCGCCTCGAGGAAGTTGAGCGCCCGCCGGAAGGCGACGTCGGCGTCGTCCGGCTCCAGCCCCTGCAGCTTCTTGAGAAGCTCGTCGGCCCGGTCCGTCTCGAGCCGCTCGGAGAGGAGCGAGGAGTAATGACGGAGGGCGTCGCGGTTGTCCGGGTCGGCCGCGAGGACCTCCTTGAAGGTCTTCTCGGCCTCGTCGAGGCGGCGCGCCCTGAGGAGGGCGAACCCGTACTGCGCCCGGAGCCCGAGGTTTCCAGGCTGGCGCTTCACGAGGTCGGCGAGGATGGGGAGGGCCTTGTCGAACTTCCTGGTGGTCTGGTAGACGCGAAGGAGCCCGAGCGACGCCGCCGGGTTCTCGGCGTCCTGCCTCAGGATTCCGAGGTAGACCTCCTCGGCCTCGTCCGGCTTCCCGGCCTTCTCGAGGGCCTCGCCGTAGAGCAGCGGCAGCATCGGCCCGCGAACCCTGTCCTGGACCCGGCTGAGGACGGTCGCCGCCTCCTCGGGCCGGTCGAGCCGGAGGTACGCCTGCCCGAGCGCGAGCGCCCCCGACGGCTCCGCCGGCTGGAGGTCGTTCGCACGCTTCAGCTCCGGGAGGGCGGCCTCGATCCCTTCCTTGTCGCGAGCCTTCGAGAGGAGGATCTGCCCGAGGACCCGGTGCGCGGCGGCGCTCCCGGGGACGAGCTCGACCGCCTTGCGGGCCTGCTCCTCAGCCTCGGGAAGGATGCCGAAATCGCGGAGCGCCTCGGCGTATTCGCGCCTCAGGTGGCCGTCGCCGGGGTCGAGCTCGACGGCTCGCCGGAACTCCTTCAGGGCCTCCTGGAACTCCCCGTCCGCGGCGAAGAGGCGGGCCCGGAGAAATCGTTCGACCGCGTCGCGACGGGCCGATTCGACGGGGCTCAGCGCCTCCGAGCGGGCCGGCGGCGCCGCCTGCAGCGGCGAGGCGAGGGTCGCGAAAACGAGGGCGGCGGCGACGGGTCTGAAATTCATGCCGGCGTGGAGGTTAGCAAGCGCCGGGCCAGGACGCGAAAGCCGCCTGCCCGTCGCGGGGATCCGCTAGAAGATGGCAGGCTCTTCCCAGGTGGAGAACACCTCGCGCATCACGTCGGAGATCTCCCCGACGGACGCGTAGGCCTTGACCGCCTCGACGAGGGGAGGCATCACGTTCGCGCCGTTCCGGCACGCCTCGCGCAGGGCGGCGAGGGTCGAGACGACCGCCTTTCCATCGCGCGTCCTGCGAACCTCGTTCAGCTTCGCCACCTGCTCCGACGCCGTCTGCTCGGAGATCTCCAGCGTCTTGACGCGGTCTTCCGGGACCTCCTCGGTGAAGGCGTTCACCCCCACCATGACCTTGTCCCCGGAGTCGAGCCCCCGCTGGAAGCGGTAGGCGGCGTCCATGATCTCCCTCTGGGGAAAGCCCGCCTCGATCGCCTCGACCATCCCGCCGTACGCGTCGATCCGCCGGAAGTAGTCGAA
>CALMDF010000092.1 GCA_937864895.1 uncultured Holophagales bacterium
AGTGCGACCATGTGATGCCTCCTGCGGGGTTGGCCCGATTTCTCTCGGCCCCGTTTCACCAGGAGACATCGCAAGGCCCCTGCCAGACCCCGCTGGGGTGCGGCAAGTCATGAGGGCGGAGTACCTTGCGAGCAACGGAGGCTCTTCGGCGGCCGGTGCGCGCTGATGAAACCCTCAACGCCCGGATTTTCCCCGGCTTCGTCCCAACGTACTGGGAGTGAGGCGCTTGCGCCAAATCCCGGGCTTTCGCGGTCGACGTGTCGGGGGTGCTGAGATTCGCAACACCCCCCTCGGGGGCCGGCGAGCGACGGGAGGGAAGCCGGCCTACGAGGCCGCGAGGGTCTCGGTGACGAGCGCCCGCGCCTCGTCCTGGATGCGCCGAAGGTGGTCGCGTCCGCGGAAGCTCTCCGCGTAGATCTTGTAGACGTCCTCGGTCCCCGAGGGGCGCGCCGCGAACCATCCGTCGGCCGTCGTCACCTTGAGCCCTCCGATCGCCGCGCCGTTGCCCGGGGCCTTCGTGAGGACGGCGGTGATCGGGGCGCCGGCGAGCTCCTTCGCCTTCACGTCCTCGGGCGAGAGCCTGCCGAGTCGCGCCTTCTCCGCCGGGGTGGCCGGGGCGTCCACCCGCTCGTAGACGGGCTCGCCGTGGCGGGCCGTCAGCTCGCGGTAGACCTCGCCGGGGTCCTTCCCGAGCACGGCGGTGATCTCGGCGGCGAGGAGGCCGAGGATCATCCCGTCCTTGTCCGTCGTCCACGTCGTCCCGTCGCGCCGGAGGAACGAGGCGCCCGCGCTCTCCTCGCCGCCGAAGCCGAGGTCGCCCGAGAGGAGCCCGGGGACGAACCACTTGAAGCCGACGGGCACCTCGACGAGCTTCCGTGAGAGCCCCGCGGCCACGCGATCGATGAGGCTCGAGCTGACGAGGGTCTTGCCGACGGCGGCGTCCTTTCGCCAGCGCTCCCGCGCGCCGAAGAGGTAGTGGATCGCGGCGGCGAGGAAGTGGTTCGGGTTCATGAGTCCCGCGGGCGTCACGATGCCGTGGCGGTCGGCGTCCGCGTCGTTTCCGACGGCGACCTGGTAGCGGTCGCGGATCGCGATGAGGGACGCCATCGCGGAGGGGGACGAGCAGTCCATCCGGATGCGGCCGTCCCAGTCGAGGGTCATGAAGCCGAACGCCGGGTCGACGCGGGGGTTGACGACCGTGAGGTCGAGGCCCCAGCGCTCGGCAATGCGCTGCCAGAAGTCGACGGCGGCGCCGCCGAGCGGGTCGACGCCGATGCGGACTCCCGCGGAACGGATCGCCTCGAGGTCGACGACGGAGGAGAGGTCGTCGACGTACGTGCCGAGGTAGTCGTGCGCCGTGGTCGTCGCGGCCCTGCGCGCGCGGGAGAAAGGGATCCTCCTCACACCCGCGAGAGAAGCCGCGAGGAGCGCGTTCGCGCGGTCCTCGATCCAGCGGGTCGCGTCGGTGTCGGCCGGCCCGCCGTGCGGCGGGTTGTACTTGAAGCCGCCGTCCTCGGGAGGGTTGTGCGACGGGGAGATGACGATCCCGTCGGCGCGCGAACCGACGTGGAGGCGGTTCCACGAGAGGATCGCGTGCGAGATCACGGGGGTCGGCGTGTACCGGTCCACGGCGTCGACGCGCACCTCGACGGCGTTCGCGGCGAGGACCTCGAGCGCCGTGCGGAATGCGGCCTCGGAGAGGGCGTGCGTGTCCTGGCCGAGGAAGAGCGGCCCGGCCGCCCCGCTCGCCTGCCGGTACTCGCAGATCGCCTGCGTCGTCGCGAGGATGTGCTCCTCGTTGAAGCTCGCCTTCAGCGAGGAGCCCCGGTGCCCCGAGGTCCCGAAAGCCACGCGCTGCCCGCGCTCCGCGGGATCCGGCCGCTCGGTGTAGTAGGAGGCGAGGAGGCGGGGAACGTTGACGAGGTCGGCGGCTTCGGCGGGCCGGCCGGCGCGCGGGTGGCTCATGGAAGTCCTCCGGCGGGTCACCGTATTCGCCCGCCGGGGCGGAGTCAACGGGCGGCGCGGCTCAGTCCCAGTCGAACTCCCATGTGCAGGCAGGATGTCCCTTGGACGTACAGCGGTCGTGGCGGGACCGCAGGTTCTGCGCTCCCGAGAGGGTGCCGATGTACCGGAACCACCCCGTGACGCGCCCGCAGACGGCCGGTCCGCCCGGGAATTCCGTGACGTGGATCGCGGCGCCCTTGCCGCCCGCCTCCACGCGCATCTTCCCGGCGTTGTAGATCCGCGACCACATCATCGGCGCGATCTCGAGGGCGTTCGCCACGGAGAGGACGAAGAAGAAGGACTTGAAGATGGTGGAGATCCCCTCCTTCGCCCCAGCGGTGCCCGCGCGCTCGGCGAACGACTCGACGGGCTCGCCCCGGGCCTCGGCGGCCAGGGTGGTGAGGAGGTTCACGACCGAGAGCGGGATGCGGTCGGAGGCGAGGAGGGATCCCTTCACGAACCGCTGGGAGAACGGCTCCGGAAGGCGCCGGTAGATCCCGTCACGGGCGTCGGCGGAGAGCTCCTTCTCGATGAAGTGGCAAAGGCCGAGGACCGGGGTCCCCCTGACGAGCACGTCTTCGGGTTTCGGGGTCATGGTCCCCTCCTTCATCGGTCGGGCAGCGGCTGCCATCAAGACCTTCCACCGGGACGGTGAACCGCCGGCGAGGTGGGGGAGGTACCGTCGACCGAGGTCTCAAGGGTAACAGCCCCAGGCGAGCTCGCGAGTGCGTAAACGCGGGCGCGGCCGCTCGCCTGTGCCCGGACCGTGGCCCGGGCCTAGCCGAGGTGGGGGAAGAGAATCCCCGCGTCCTTCGGGAGTCGCGACGACGTTCGGAGTCGAAGGCCGTGCCGGGAGAGGTCCCGTCCCCGTTGCTGGGAGCCCCGCCTCGTCGTCGCGCCAGGAACATCCGGCCAGCGAGGACCCGCGAAAACGAAGATCCCGGCGTTTCCGCCGGGATCCCCGTAACCGCTTTCATCTCGCGGACTTATGTATGGTTGCGGCGGCAGGATTTGAACTTGCGACCTTCGGGTTGTGAGTATCTGAAACGTGAGCCCTGCGGATCCTGCCCCCCGGGGCAGTCGCTCTCGCGTCAGGCGGCAACATCGGAACGCTTCGTCTGAGGCCGACCTTCGGCAACAACGGCTCGGGCTAGCGCTTCGGCAGGCGCGCGTCGAGCTCCTGAAACCAGTTCAGAACGACCTTGACGGATCCTCGCGCGTCGACGTCCGTTGCCGGTGGCGTCGTCTCGCGCGTGAAGACGAGCTCACGGCCGTCCGGTGTGATGTCGTAGCTGAGCGGACCCAGGATGTTGCTGTTGCTGGGGTGGGATCCCGGCACGCGCTGGGGCCTCCCCGACGTCACGCTGCCCGTCAGGCCCACCGACGTGGAGACGAGGGTGCCTCCTCCGAGCGCGAAGTAGAAGAGCTCCTTGCCATCGGGCGACCAGAACGGATGGTGGCTCCTGTCGTTGTCCTCGGAGATCTGATAGACGGCCCCCGTCGGCGGCACCGGCTGCAGGAAGACCGCGGTGGGGGTCGGCTCACTTCGTCCACGCAGCGTATAGGCGATCCACTTTCCGTCGGGCGAGAGCGCTGAGTTCAGAGGGGCCGTGGAATGAACGTCGGTGAACGGGGCGGTGCGCCCGTCGGCCATCGAACGGAGGAAGAGCTCGGCGCCCGATGCTTTCATCACGGAGAACGACAGATGACGGCCGTCGCCGGTCCACGACTCCGGAATATGAGCCGTGCCGGCTTCTGCCGTCGTAAGCCGCTCGGCCTCGCCCGAGCCATCCGCGTTCTGGACGAAGATGGCGGTGTCGCCGGATCGATCGGACTGGAACGCGAGGCGCTTGCCATCGGGAGACCAGACGGGGAGGCGGCTCCTCCCGGCGAAGGTGAGTCGTCTGATCGCGTGCTCCTCCGAGAGGTCGTAGACCCATACGGCGGCCTCTTCGCTCCCGTTCGTGCTGAGCGCGAGCCGGCGGCCGTCGGGGGAGACGCGGGGCGACTCGTAGTCTCCGGGGGCGAGAGCGAGCGTGCGCTCCCGGCCGGCGCGGTCCGCGAGGACGACCTGTTTCAGGGCCAGGCGAGACGCCGAGCCCGCCAGATAGGCCAGCGTCCCCGTCGAGGAGATCGCCACGCTGGCGCGGGGCTGGAGAAGGCCGCCGAGGCTCCGCCGGGCGATGCCCCGGACCATGGGCAGCGGTGAGCCCAGGACGCGTCCTCTCCTCGCGTCGATCCGGGCGGCGTAGAGGACGCCCTCGACGGCGTACGCGATGTGGCCCGTGGCCAGGAGGTGGGGGTCGCTGCCGGATGCCACGATCACCGAGCGGCGGCCGGAGGACAGGGACTGCGCCACGATGCGCGCCTGAGACCAATCGGCCCGCAGGGATCCCGGCGCCTCGGTGTAGATCAGCAGGTCGCCGCCCTCGAGGAGCGATGGCGTTGCCAGATACGTGCCCGACGCGGGCTTGACGACCTGCTCGATCGGACCGCCCGCCGCGGGCACTCTCACGATGCCGTGGGCTCCGAGGCCGCAGAAGATGTGCTCCTTGCTCCAGCTGCATCCCAGCGGTTCGTCCGTCGGCAGCACCGCGATGTCGAGGATCTCGCCCCCCGAGGTGGGGACCCTCTTGAGCGTCTGGCCGACGGCGAACGCGATCGACTGCCCGTCGGGGGAGAACGCGGGACAGCTCAGGGTCCGGAACTCGACGCCTTTGATCGGCACCGCTTCGAGATCCGCCATCCGCCGCATCGCCAGCGTGCCCCCGCGCACGAGGAGCACCTCGCTTCCGTCGGGTGAGATCCCGACGTCGTCCGCGGCCGTGGACGTTTCGATGCTGAGTCGCATCACCGGCGAGGTTTGTCTTCGCGTGAGACCCCAGCCGAGGAAGCTGGCGAGGATGCCCACCAGGGCGCCTCCGAGCACCACGCCGAGCACGGGCACTGCTCGGCGCCGAGTCGGCGCTTCCGTGGTGGCGCGCACGCCGGATTCCTCATCGTGTGTCGAGTCGTCGAGCTCGAGACGCGCGCCACCGATCCATCCCAGCCGCCGCCTGACGTCCCGTTCGAGACAGCGGCGAAGGAGTCTCCTGACGGAGGGCGGCGTCTCCGCGGGCAGAAGGCTCCAATCGGGAGCCGTGGTGAGGATCGCGGCGAGCGTGTCGCTCCAGGTCTCGGCCGCGAAGAGCCGCGAGCCGGTCAGCATCTCGTAGACGACGACCCCGAACGCCCAGATGTCGGCGCGCCTGTCGACTGGCTTGCCTCGGGCCTGCTCCGGGCTCATGTACGCGGGTGTGCCGAGGATCATCCCGGCCTGTGTGGCGTTCTGAGCGAGGGTCGGGGACTGCGTGAGGTCCGGGCCCGACGGCGTCGAGGCGTCGCCCGTGTACGCCTTCGCCAGGCGGAAATCGAGCACCTTGACCTTGCCGTCCGTCCTGATCCTGATGTTCGCCGGCTTCAGGTCGCGATGCACGAAGCCCTACTCGTGCGCCTCTTCGAGAGCCTCCGCAAGCTGCCTCGCGACGTCGAGCGCTTCGTCGAGGGCGAGTGGACCATGTCTCAGCCGTTCGGCGAGATCCTGGCCGTCGACGAGCTCCATGGCGAGGAAATGCGCCTGCGAGCCATCGGACTGCGTCGCGCTCTCGAAGCCGTAGATATGGGCGATGTTGGGATGGTTGAATGACGCAAGTATCTTGGCCTCGCGCTCGAATCGCGCCAGGCGTTCGGGGTCAGAGGCGAAGCCCTCCGGCAGGAGCTTGAGCGCCACCTCCCGGCCGAGTCTCGCGTCGACGGCGCGATAGACCTCCCCCATGCCACCGGCCCCGATCGATGCGGCAATCTCGTACGACCCGAACCGTGTCCCGGCGCGAAGCGACATGTTTGATCGTAGCTCGTACGACCCGAGTTCGACCCGGCTGCCGGTGTTCAGCGAAAATTAGACTTCCGCCCAGGAAATCCAGTTTTCGCTGACCTGGCTTTCTCTGAGCTCGGATCACTGAGCTTGGCCGTCCGGGCGAATCTCACGGGATCCAGGTGGTCCTTACCTCGGTCATGGCGTGCCGGATCCGCGCGTTTCCGCTTCGGAGAGCGCGCGGCGCCGTCTCACGACTCCCTCTGCGTGCCGGCTTGGGACTCGACGTTCGGGTCGCGCCTCGGTCCCGCGAAAAGGACGGGCACGAGGACGAGGTTCAGGAACGTGGACGTCAGGAGCCCGCCGAGGATCACCTGCGCCATCGGGCTGTTGATCTCGTTGCCGGGTTTGCCGCCGCCGAGGACGAGCGGGACGAGGGCCAGGGCGGCGGTGAGCGCCGTCATGAGGACGGGCGCCATCCGTTCCTCCGACCCGCGGATGACGGCCTCGCCGAGCGGGACTCCCTCCGCGAGCGGCTGCTCGTAGCGGGAGGCGAGGAGGACGCCGTTGCGGGCCGCGACGCCGAAGAGGGTGAAGAAGCCGACGGCGGTGGCGATCGAGAGGACGCCCCCGCCCGCCGCGACGGCGAAGACGCCGCCGATGAGGGCGAGGGGGAGGTTCACGAGGACGATCGCCGTGTGCCGGTGGCTCCGGAACGAGAGGTAGAGGAGGCCGTAGATGCCGGCGAGGGCGAGGAGCGAGAGGAGGAGGAAGAGGCGGGCGCTCTCGGCCGCCGCCTCGAACTGGCCGCCGAGCGCCATCCGGTAGCCCTGCGGCAGCTCGACCGCGGCGGCGAGGGCCGCCCGCGCGCGCTCGACCGTGCCGGCGAGGTCGACACCGGCGACGTTCGCGGTGACGACCGCGACCCGCTCCACGTCTTCGCGCCGGACGATGGCGGGCCCGAGGTCGGACCGGACCTGCGCGACGTCGCCGAGGCGGACGAGCGATCCGTCTCCCGCGGGGACGGGAAGGCGCAGGAGCGCCTCCGGGTCGCCGCGAAGCTCCTCCGGGAACCGGACGACGACCCCGGTCGGAAGCCCCCGGTCGACGATCTCTCCCGCCTCGGTTCCCTGGAAGAGGGCCTCGACGGTCCGCGCGAACGACGCGGCGGCGATCCCGTGCCGGGCGAGGGCCGCGCGGTCCGGCTCGACGAGGAGCTGCGGCACGGCGGCCTGTTCCTGGTTCGAGACGTCGACGATCCCCTCGACGCCGCCGAGGGCCTGCTGCGCCCCGGCGGCGAGCTTGCGAAGGACGGAGAGGTCGGGGCCGTGGATCTTCACGGCGAGGTTCGACTTCGAGCCGGAGACCATGTGGTCGATCCGGTGCGAGATCGGCTGCCCGAACGTGACGTTCACGCCGGGGATCGAGGCGACCGAGCGGCGCATCGCCTCGAGGAGCTCCTCCTTCGGCCGCCCGGGACGGAGGACGACCTCGATCTCGGCGCCGTTCACTCCCTGCACGTGCTCGTCCCGCTCGGCGCGACCCGTGCGCCGGCTCGTCGAGACGACTTCCGGAAAGGCGAGGAGGGCCTCCTCCACCTGCCGGCCGATCGTGTCCGAGTCCTCGAGCGTGATCCCCGGGGCGGCGGCGAGCGCGACGGTGAGCGCCCCCTCGTTGAACGGGGGGAGGAACGCGCGCCCGAGGAAGGGGAGGACGGACGCGGCCGCGAGCGCGAGGACGACGGCGGCGACGACGACGGTCCGCCGCCGGGCGAGCGCCCAGCCGAGGGTCGGCCGGTAGAGCGCGTGGAGCTTCCTGAGGAGCCACGTCTCCTCGTCGGCGAGCGCCTTCGCCCGGGGCAGGAGGAGCGAGCAGAGGACCGGCGTCACGGTCAGGGAGACGACGAGGGACGCGGCGAGGGCGGTGACGTAGGCGAGGCCGAGCGGGCGGAGGAGGCGCCCCTCCATGCCGGGGAGGAAGAAGAGCGGGACGAAGGCGAGGAGGATGACGAGCGTCGCGAAGAGGATCGCGCCGCGGACCTCCGAGGAGGCCCGGAAGACGACCTCGAGCGACGGCTGCCGCTCCCCCTCGGGGAGCGCGGCGTTCTCGCGGAGGCGGCGGAAGACGTTCTCGACGTCGATGATCGCGTCGTCGACGAGCGCGCCGATCGCGATCGCGAGGCCGCCGAGCGTCATCGTGTTCACGGTCGCGCCGAAGGCCGAGACGGCGAGGATCCCCGCGAGGAGCGAGAGCGGCAGCGCGAGCGCCGAGATGAGCGTCGTCCGGGCGTTCCCGAGGAACGCCACGAGAACGAGGACGACGAGGATCGCCCCGTCGCGCAGCGCGGCCGAGACGTTCCCGATCGCGACGCGGATGAAGTCGGCCTGCCGGAAGTTCTCCCGCTCGACCTTCACCCCCTTCGGAAGGCTCTTCTCGAGCTCCGCGAGCCGGCGGTCGATGTCGCGGGTGAGGACGAGCGTGTTCGCGTCGGGCTGCTTCTGGACGCTCAGGATCACCGCGGGACGCGCCCGGTAGGAGGCGGTCCCGCGCTTCGGCTCGGCCTCGACGCGGACCTCGCCGAGCTGGCGGACGGTGAGCGGCGTGCCGCCTTCGCGTCGGACGACGGCCGAGGCGAGGTCCTCCGCCGACCGGGCGCGCGAGAGACCCCTCACGAGGTACTCCTGCCCGCCGTCGACGTGGAAGCCGGCGGCCGGGCTGTCGCTCGCGGCCCGCAGCGCCGCGGCCACCTCGTCGACGCCGACGCCGTGGAGCGCGAGGAGGGCCGGGTCGAGGACGACGGCGAAGCGCTTGACGTCGCCGC
>CALMDF010000093.1 GCA_937864895.1 uncultured Holophagales bacterium
GGATCTTCACGCCCTACTTGCCGGCGGCGATCGCCGCGGCGGCCGCGATGCCGATCTCGCCCTTCTCGCCCTTCGCCCGCACGTCCTCCTTCAGGACCCCCTTGTCGAGGTGGACGAGCCGGTGGGCCCGGGCGGCGGCCTTCGGGTCGTGCGTCACCATGACGATCGTCTTGCCGAACTCGGCGTGGAGCCGCTCGAGGAGGACGAGGATCTCCTCGCCCGACTTCGCGTCGAGGTCGCCCGTCGGCTCGTCGGCGACGAGGAGCGTCGGGTCGGTCGCGATGGCCCGCGCGATGGCGACCCGCTGCTCCTGGCCGCCCGAGAGCTGCCGGGGGTAGTGGTCCAGCCGGTCGGAGAGGCCGACGACGGACAGGGCCGTCTCGGCCTGCTTCCTGCGCTCCGCCCTCGACAGGCGCGTCAGGAGGAGCGGCAGCTCGACGTTCTCGAACGCCGTGAGGACCGGCACGAGGTTGTAGAGCTGGAAGATGAAGCCAACGTGCTCGCTGCGCCACTTCGCAAGGGCCCCCTCGCCCATGGAGGAGACCTCGTCGGCGCCGACGAGGATGCGGCCGCTCGTCGGCCGGTCGATGCCGGCCACGAGGTTCAGGAGCGTCGTCTTCCCGGAGCCCGACGGACCCATCAGGGCGACGAAGTCGCCCTTCTCGACCTCGAGCGACAGGCCGTCGAGGACGGTGAGGACCTGCGTGTCGCGGGTGTACTGCTTGACGACGTTCTCGATCCGGATCAGGGGTTCGGCCATGCGCTCCTCGTCAGTCCTTCTTCACGCGGACCTTCTGTTCCGCCCGCCACTTCACGTTCGAGCCCGCGGCCTCGGCGACGATCTCCTCGCCGCCCGCGACACCGGAGACGACCTCGACCTGGCTCCCGGTTTCCGTCCCGAGCGTCAGCGCCCGGAAGAGGGCCTCTCCCTCCCGGACGAGGAGAACCCCCGTCTTCCCGTCCACCTCGACGATCGACGCCGCCGGGACCATCACCTTCGGCTTCGCCTCGCCGTCGACCTTCGCCTCGGGGTTCAGGAAGACGACCCGGCACGACATCTCCGGGAGGATCCGCGCGTCCTTGTCGAGGATCTCGATCTTCACCTTCACCGAGCCCTTCTGGCGGCCGGGCGTTGGGGCGAGCTGCCGGAGGCGGGCGCTGTAGGGCCTGTCGGGGTACGCGTCGAGGGCGCCCTCGGCGGGCTGGCCGATGGCGAGGCGCCCGAGGTTCTGCTCGTTGATGTCGGCCTCCATCTCGAGGGAGCCGAGGTCGACGATGACGGCGAACGTCGCCCCCGCCGAGCCGGCGCCACCGAAGCCCTGCGGGGCGACCGTCTCGCCGACGAACGCCTTCTTCACCGTCACGACGCCGTCGATCGGGGCGTAGATCTCGGAGTTCTTGATGAGCTCCTCGACGTAGCGCACCTGCGCCTCGATCGAGGCGACGCCCGCTTCGAGCGCCTTCACGCGGGCGTCGGCGGCGTCGAAGGCCTGCTGGCTTCCGACCTGGTCCTTCAGGAGGGTCGCGGCGCGCTGCCGCTCGATCCGGGCGTTGACGAGCTCGGCGACGGCCTGCTCGCGCGAGGCGGCGTACTGCCGCCGCTGGGCCTCCAGCTCCTGCGACTCGAGGCGGGCGACGAGCTCGCCCTTCCTCACCTTCTGCCCCTCCTCGAGTTTCAGCCAGGCGACGCGCCCGACCGACTTCGGGGAGATCTCGGCCTTGCTCCTCGCGACGATGTAGCCCGAGGCGGTGAGGACGGTCGAGGCCTGGGTCGGCGTGACGAGCGCGGCGCGGGTGACGGAGACCTCCGGCGCGCGGAACGTGGCGCCCGTGGCGCGCCCCCAGGCGAGGACGGCCGCGACGAGGACGACGATTGCCGTGGCGACGGCGGGAAGGATCCACCGGCCCCGGTCCGGGCGCACGTCGCGCCGGATCTTGAGGGCGGAGAGGTCTGCAGTGCGGTTGCTCGGTTCGATGAGGCTCATCTTTCTCTCCCGGAAGGAGTTGCGCGCGCTTGCCCGCCGCGGGTCGCGGTCGGCGCAGTCCTCCCCCGGCTCTTAGCTTCGAATTACGGGTTCGGGCTCTTTCCGGTTTCAGCGGCGGCCCGGGCGGCGCGGAGCGAGTGGAGGAACGCGTCGAGGTGCCGCTCCTCGGTCCGGAGACTTCCGATGGCGGCCCGCAGGACGTACCGCCCCTTCACGACCGCGTGGGAGATGAAGAAGCGCCCCTCCCGGTTCACCGCCTCGAGGATGCGCTGGTTCAGGGCGTCCCGCTCCGGCTCGGAGAGCCCTGCGGGCGCGAAGCGGAAGACGACGACGGAGAACGGAACGGGCGCCGCGATCTCGACGTCCGCCTCGCGGCCGAGGTCCGCCTCGAGCCGAAGGGCGAGGGCGATGTGCGCCCGGAGGCGCTCGCGGATTCCCGTGGCCCCGAAGGTCCGGAGGGCGATCCAGGTCTTCAGGGCGCGGAACCGCCGGCCGAGCTGGACGCCGTAGTCCATGTACTCGCGCACCCCGGCGGTCCCCTCGGGCGTCTCGAGGTACTGCGGGACGACCGAGAACGCCTTCCTGACGCGCTCCATCCTCCGGAAGAAGAGGCCCGTGCACTCGAGCGGGAGGAAGAGCCACTTGTGGGGGTTCCAGACGACCGAGTCGGCCTCCTCCCACCCGGCGAAGAGGGGGCGCTTCTCGGGGAGGCTCGCCGCGGCGCCCGCGTAGGCGGCGTCGACGTGCATCCAGAGCCCCTCGCGACGGCAGAGGGCGGCGATCTCGCGCAGCGGGTCGACCGACGTGACGGCCGTCGTCCCGGCGGTCCCGACGACGGCGATCGGCCTTCGCCCCGCCGCCCGGTCCGCCGCGATCGCGGCCTCGAGCGCCGCGACGTCCATCCGGTGCTCCGCGTCCGTCGGGATCTTCCTGAGTCCCGAGATCCCGAGGCCGAGGACGACGCAGGCCTTGTCGATCGAGGAGTGGGCGAGCTCCGAGCAGTAGACGACCGCGGGGGCAAGCCCGGCGAGGCCCGTCTTCCGCACGTCCGGGAAAGCCTGTTCGCGAGCGGCCGCCAGGGCGATGAGGGAAGCCGTCGAGGCGGTGTCGGCGAGCTGCCCGTCGAACTCCGCCGGGAGCCCGACGAGGTTCGCGAGCCAGCGGACCATCGCCTGCTCCATCTCGTTCGAGGCGGGCGAGGAGCGCCAGAGGATGCCGACCTGGTTGTACCCGGCGGCGAGGGTGTCGCCGACGATGCCCGGGACCGAGCCGTTCGTCGCGAAGTAGGCCATGAATCCCGGGTGCTGCCAGTGCGTCAGGTTCGGCTCGACGAGGCGGTCGAGGTCACGTTCGATGGCTTCCCAGCTCTCGGGCTCCTCGGGAGCCTCGGGCGGGAACTGCGCGAGGAGCTCGCCCGGCTTGGTCCGGGCGAGGACCGGACGGCTCTCGATCGTCTCGAAGTAGCGGGCGAGGCGCTCGACGGCAGCGCCGCCCCAGGCCCGGAGGGTGTCGGGAGGGAAGTCTCCGTTCATGGCAACGGAGTCTATTTCGATCGGGCGATGAGCCCTACGTGAGCTTCAGCTCTCTCCGGAGCTGCTCGCTCTTCCCGGGCCTCCAGATGAACTGGTCGACCCAGTAGTGGTGCATCGAGAAGCCGATGAAGATCGAGCCGAGGAGGTCGCTCCACCGGATCGTCCCGAAGAGCGTCATGCTCGAAGTCTGAACGAACGGGGAACAGCCGGGAAAGATCTCGAGGCCGCAGCCGAGGAAGCGGAAGAAGGCGGCCGAGCCGATGGCCGCGACCGCGTAGACGGCGATGCTCGACGAGACCTTTGCCGCGAGCCCGAACCGCTCCGGGTCGACGCCCGGGGCCTGGTACCGGTTCTTGTTGTGGAACCAGACGATCGCGTGGTACTGCAGGTCGTGGAAGATCGTCACGAACGCGGCGAAACCGAGGAGGGGAGCCGAGAGGGTGGCGTCCCACAGGCAGATGACCGCGTAGAGCGGGATGACGGCGAGGAAGAAGAGAAACTTGGGGACGTTCAACGTCCCCCCGCGACGCCAGTTCGCCACCTGGCGGACGACCCAGGTCGCGACGACCGCCGCAAACGCGAACTCGAGGAAGCTCACGATCATCATCTCGCGGCCCGGCTCCGGTCCGAGGCCGAACTGGGGGCGGGCCTCCGGGTGGCGCAGCGCGAAGGCGCCGAACGGGAGGAGGAGGCCGCCGTAGAGGAGCATCGCGTCGATGCGGAGGTCGACCGGGTCGGTCTCGCCCCCTTTCCTCTCGTAGAGCCTCAGGAAGCCGAAGTGCTGCCTCACGACGTGCCAGTAGGCCCAGATGTTGAAGAGGAGGAGAAACGTCGTCCAGGCGGACCGGTACGACGCGACGCCGGCCTGCATGAGGAGCCAGGAGAGGCCGATCACCGCGGGACCGGCCGCGAACCAGAGGAGGCTCGAGAGGAGGAGCCTCTTCCGTCCCATCATCTCCTCGCGGTCCATGTACGTCCGGCTGATAGTGGCGAAGAAGTGGGGGCTGTCGAGGACGACGACCCAGGCGAACCAGACCGCGATCATGTCGACCTGGAATCGGGCGTGGGCGAAGAGGAGCGCGTAGGCGGCGAGCGCTCCCCCGATGAACCAGAGGAGGTCGACCCGCGGGTTCACGATCCAGCGGATGGAGAATCGGGACCCGAACTGCGAGCTGAGTGCGTCCGTCGTCATGGGGCGGGTTTTTGCCACAAATGACGGGATTTCGAAAGTGCCGTTTCGCAGCAATCCGGGGGAATCAGCCTCGCGTCGGCCCACCCGGACCCATTCCGTCCAGGAGTGGTACAGCCAGGGGCCGAACGAGAGCCCCCAGGACGCTCGGGGCGGGCTCTCCACGACGCAACACGAGAAGCCGTCTCGCCTGCTCGACGGCCAGGAGGAGCGTTGCGAGGAGGAGGAGCCCGCCGACGAGGCTCCCGCCCGTCAGGGCGAGCCGGGCGGCCTGCGCCGGGGCCGTGAGGCCGGGGCAGACGAGGAGGAACCAGGCCGTTCGCTTCCCCCAGGTCACCGGGGCGAAGCCGAATCGCTCGCGGAGCCGTTCCTGGTCGGCGACGGGAAGCAACGAGAGGAGGGGCTCGAGCATCAGGAACCGGTCCGCCCCGGCACGCGATCCGGGCACCGGCCGGAAGCCGGGCGTTGGCGGGGGCGGCCCGACGAGGCCGGTAGCCCGCGCCAGGAGGTAGAGGGGAACGCCGAGGACGGAGCCGACCGGTCGGCCCTGCGCGACGGCCACGGCGACGCGGACGAAGGACTCGGGGAAGAGGACCGAGACGAGCGGCAGGAACGGGCCGATCGTCGGCCCGTCCATCCGCAGGCCGGGCCCGAAGCCGGCCGCGAGGGTCATCAGGAGCGCGTACGTCCCCGCGGCCAGCGGGGCGGGAATGGACGCGAGGCTGAGGGTCGTCGGCTCCAGGCCGAGCTCGGTACCGAGCCGCTCCTGGACGCATCCGGGGAGGAGCCCGACGACGGGCGAGAGGAAGAGGACGAGCGCTCGCGCGCCGCGTCGCCGCCCGAGGTCGCGACGGTCCGCCTCGCGCTCGGCCTCGCTCGTCTCGTCGTAAGGGAGGAGGACCCGGATCGCGTCGCGCTCGTCCCACGGGGCCAGGTCGTAGCTCACGCCGCCGTCCGGCAGCTCCGAGGCCGAGACGACCTCCCAGAGGGCGTCCTCCCACCGGACCGCGGTGCCGGGGTGAAGGGGCAGTCCGCGCTCCGCGAGCCTCCGCGGGACCCACGTCTTCGGTCGTCGGCAGCGGAGCCGCCGGAGCCCGCCCGGCAGCTCCTCGACCCTGTCCGACCCGAAGGGGCGCGGCATGCGCTCGAACTATACGTTCCGGGGGCAGGCGACCGTAGACTCACGGCCATGGCCGAGCCGCGCCCCTTTCGATCGCTCACGCGGCTGCACCTGCGGGACCTGGCCCGGCCGAGGGCCGGCCGCGGCCTCCGGGCGGCGTTCGACGGGGCGGTCGCCGTCACGCTCCGGCTTCTCGCCCTCTTCGCCGTTGGGACGCTCGTCCTCGAGCACGGCTTCGAGCTCGAGCCAGAGCTGGCCGGGTTCGTCAGGCTCCTCCTCGAGGCAGTGCTCGGCACCTTCGTCGGGCTGGGAATCCTCCGGCTGCTCACCCGGGACGACCGCCGCGCCTTCCTCCTATCTCACCGGGTCGACGCCCTCGTCTGGGTCGTGGTCCTGCTGGGTTTTCTCGGCCGACGCGGCGGTCTCGCGTCGCCCGTCGTCCTCTTCGGGCTGGACCCCGACGACTTCGCCGGCGTCTGGCTCGTCGCCACCCAGGCCTTCATCGTCGTCTCGCTCATCCTCGGGACCCTGCGAGACAGCCGGAGGTTCGTCGGGCGGGTGGTCCAGCCCCATTTCGTCATCCTCGCCAGCTTCGTCCTCCTCATCGGGGTGGGGACAGGCCTCCTGCTCCTTCCGCGCGCGACCACCGGCGGTGGGCTCACCCCTGTGGACGCCCTCTTCACCTCGGCGAGCGCCGCTTCCGTGACCGGGCTGACGGTCGTCGACACGAGGACCGCCTTCACCCCGCTCGGGCACGCGATTCTCCTCGTGCTCATCCAGGCCGGTGGCCTCGGAATCATGACCCTCACGACGTTCTTCGCGTTCGCCTTCGCGGGGGGGACTCTCCGGCAGTACGCGAGCCTGCAGTCCCTCGTCGGCGACCAGAGCCTCGGCCGCATCCGCGCGACGCTGGCCCAGATCGCGCTCGTGACCCTCTGCTTCGAGGCGGCGGGCGCCGCGATCCTCTACAGGCACCTGCCCGACAGCCTGGTCCCCGAGGCGGGGCGGCTCTTCTCGGCCGTCTTCCACAGCGTCTCGGCCTTCTGCAACGCCGGCTTCGCCCTCCACGGCATGAACCTCGCGGCGCCGGGGCTCGGGGAGAACGCCGTCGTCCAGTCGACGATCATGGTCCTCGTCGTCGCGGGAGGCCTGGGTTTCCCCGTCCTGGCCGCGATCGGAGGGTACCTGGCCCGGAGACGGCGACGGGCCGGCCTCCACGTCGAGGTCGTCCTCACCGTCACGGCCCTCCTCCTCGTCCTCGGGACGGCGGGGCTCCTCCTCCTCGACCCCGCGGGCGGGGCCCTCGGCGAGACCTGGAAGGACCGGTTCCTGTCGGCGCTCTTTCACTCGGTCTCGGCGAGGACCGCCGGCTTCAACACGGTCGACGTCGCCGGGCTCGCCCCGGCCGCTCTCTTCCTCATCCTCCTGCTGATGTGGATCGGGGGGTCGCCCGCCTCGACCGCCGGCGGCGTGAAGACGACGACGGTCGCCGTGGCCCTCCTCACCGTTCTCTCGATCGCGGGGGGGAAGGAGCGGGTCGAGCTTTTCCGGCACCGCCTCGGCGACGCCTCGATCCAGCGGGCCTTCGCCACCGTCATCATCTCCGTCTCCCTGCTCTCGGTCTCGATCCTCGCGCTCCTGGCGTTCGAGGAGAAGCCGGCCCTGGGCCTCGCCTTCGAGGCCGTCTCGGCGCTCTCGACGGTCGGGCTGTCGACCGGCATCACGCCGTCGCTGGGCACCCCGGCCAAGCTCCTCCTCTCGGGACTCATGCTGGCCGGGCGCGTCGGTCTCCTCGGCTGCGTCCTGGCGGTGACCCCCCGCCGTCGGGACGCGCGGCACGAGTACGCCCGGGAGGACGTGCTGGTAACGTAGGGCCATGTCGCGACAGTTCGCCGTCATCGGCCTCGGCAACTTCGGGTCCCAGCTCGCCGTCGAGCTGACGCGGCGGGGAGCGGAAGTCCTCGCGATCGACGAGCGCGAGGAGGCGGTCGACGACCTCCGCGACCTCGTCACGCACACGGTGCGCCTCGACGCGACCGACGAGAAGGCGCTGTCGGAACAGCGGCTCACCGAGATGGACGCCGTCGTCGTCAGCTTCGGCAGTCACTTCGAGACTGCGCTCCTGACCGTCTCCGTACTGAAGCAGATCGGCGTGAAGAGGCTCATCGTCCGCGCGATGACCTCCCGCCACGAGCAGATCCTCGAGGCACTCGGCGTGGACGAGGTCGTCCTCCCGGTCACCGAGACGGTCGCGAGGCTCTCGGGGAGCCTCATGGTGGAGGGGCTCTACGACTCCTTCGCACTCTCGGCCGACTTCGCCGTCGGCGAGGTGGGAGTGCCGGAGGAGCTGCTCGGGAGAATGGTGGGGGAGATCGACTTCCCGATCGATTTCGGGGTGGCGCTCGTGACGATCCGCCGGATCGTCCCGGAGACGAGGATCCTCGGGCTCGGGACGCGGATGGTCGAGCGGATCCTCGGGATCCCCTCGCCCGCGACGCCGCTCGAGAGGGGGGACACCCTCGTCGTCTTCGGGGCGAAGAAGGCGCTCGAGAAGCTCGCCGGGCGGCACCGGGAAGACTGACCGCCCGCGCCCGCGGCGCGCCGCGGGCGCGACCCGCTCAGAACTGCACGTAAAGGGTGAGGCGCGCGATCAGGTCGTCGTCGGGGGCGGGACGGCCGTCGGTGTCGCGGTAGGCGACGACCTCGACGTTCGGGGCCACGCTGACCATCCGGTGGATCCTGTACTCCAGGCCGACGAGGAAAAGGTCGAATTCCGTGTCCTCGGCCAGCCCCAGGTAGGGAATGGCTCCGGCATCGGGAATGCCGTCGAAGGCGCGATCGACCCGGGCGAGGAGGCT
>CALMDF010000094.1 GCA_937864895.1 uncultured Holophagales bacterium
CGGGCGCGCGAGGTGGTGACCGAGAGGGCGTAGTGCAGGTGGCGCCGGCGCGCCTCCTCGGGGAGGGGGATCTCGGCGTCGAACGCCAGGACCGGCTGGCCTTCGTCGGGACGTTTCCTCGTCATGGGCTCCTCAAACGAAATCCCCCCGGCCTCGGGGCCGGGGGGACGGATGTTACGGGGAACGGCGGCCCGTGCGGGCCGCTCGCGTCAGCGGGCCGACTTGGCCGCCTTGTTCGGCGTGCTGAGGGCCGCCATGAGCGAGGCGCCGAAGTTCGTCGGGCGGCCCGGCTCGCTCCGCTCGCGCTTCGCGGACTCCTCGCGGTACTTCCGGATCTCGCCCCGCTCGGCCTCCGCGAGAGCGCCGGTGGCGGAGAGGGAGATGCGGCGTCGCTGGGCGTCGAGACCGATGACCTTGACCTCGACCTTCTGCCCCGGGGTGAACAGCTTCGAGGCCGGGGTCCCGTGCGGGAGGCCCGTCTCGGAGTTCGGGATGAGGCCGGTGAGGCCGATCTCGAGACGGACGAAGACGCCGAACGGCGCGACGTTCTCGACCTGGCCGGCGACGACGGACCCTTCGGGCATCTTCTCGGCGAGCCCCTCCCACGGGTCGGAGGTGGAGACCTCGCGGAGGGAAAGGGAGAGCCGGCGGTGCTCCTCGTCGATCTCGCGCACCCACCCGGAGACCTCCTGGCCGGCGGCGACCGAGGGGTCCTTGAGGTCGATGCCGGGGGGGAGCTGGGAGACGTGGACGAGGCCGTCGATGCCCGGCTCGATCTCGATGAAGAGGCCGAACTCCGCGTGGCGGGCGACCGTCTTCGTGAAGGCCGTCCCGGGCGGGATCCTCTGCGCGAGGCCCTCCCACGGGTCCTTCTCGAGCTCCTTCATGGAGAGGGAGATCCGCTTCCCCTCGTTCTCCACCTTGGTGACCTTGACCGTCACCTCCTGGCCGACCGAGAGGACGTCCTTGGCGTGGGCGACGCGCCGGCGGGAGATTTCGGTGACGTGGACGAGGCCGTCGACGCCGCCGAGGTCGACGAAGGCGCCGAAGTCGGTGATCGAGCGGACGTGGCCCGTGAGGACCGCGCCGACGACGATCTTCTCGCGGATCTCGCCGAGGCTCTTCTCGAGCGTCTCGCGGAGGAGGGCCGCGCGGCTCACGACGACGCGGCGCCCTTCCTCGGCGTACTCGATGACGCGGAAGTCGAACGACTGCCCGACGAACTGCATGAGGCCCGGCTCGTCATGGCGGCCGACGTCGATCTGGGAGACGGGGCAGAAGGCCCGCGGCCCGCCGGGGCCGCCGATGGCCACCTCGAACCCTCCCTTGTTCCGGGAGAGGACCTTGCCGAGGACCGGGATCCCGGCTTCCCAGGCGGCACGCAGCTCGGCCTTCGCGCGGCGCGCGACCGCGAGCTTCCTCGAGAGCCGGATGTCGGGGCCGGCCTTGATGACGACGGCGTCGATCCGGTCGCCGACCTTCTCGCCCTCCAGCTCGTGGAGGTCCATCAGCGCCTCGGACTTGGCGCCGATCGAGACCAGCACCACGTCCGGCGTGATGCCGGCGATTATCCCGCTGACGGACTCCCCTTCCTGGGGCCGCTTGCTGGCGGGAAAAGACGCCTCGAGGGCGGCTTCGAATGCGTGACGATCCGCCGACTCGGTGGAGTCGACGGGGGGAACGGCAACGGCGTGTGTGGTCACGGACGGAACTCCTGCCCGCGGGACTGGGATCGCCGGGCGGCCCGGCGAATCGCGGGACCTCGGATTCTACCCTAACGGCCCGGGACGCTCGGCAAGGCTCGTTTCGCCCCCGGAAAGCGGGCCTTTCTGAGAACCCATCGCGATGTCTTTCTCGTATGATGAAATGTTTATCGGCTCGCGGAGAGCCCGCCCGGCGTGTTTACGCACCGGGCCCCGGAGGATGCCCTTGACCGAATCGACCCTGACAGCCCCGGTCGCGAAATCCGCTCTGGCCGCCGTCAACCCGACGCGCGAAGAGCTCAGGAACTGGTACTCGCTCATGCACCTGGGGCGCGTCCTCGACGACAAGGCGCCGAACTACCTCAAGCAGGGGCTCGGCTGGTCCTACCACGCCCCCTGTGCGGGCCACGACGGGATCCAGGTCGCGCTCGGGACGATCTTCCGCCCCGCGTTCGACTACCTCTTTCCCTACTACCGCGACCTGACGACCTGCCTCGCCGCGGGGGTGACTCCGGAACAGATCCTCCTGAACGGCATGTCGAAGGCCACCGACGTCTCGTCCGGCGGCCGGCACATGTCGAACCACTTCGCCCGGCACGACCTCTACATCTGGAACG
>CALMDF010000095.1 GCA_937864895.1 uncultured Holophagales bacterium
CGCCGACAACACGCCCGACGCGGCGGGCGCGTTCGTCGACGACACGACGCTCTCCCGGGCGGCCGCCCTCGGCCTCGACGCCGGGGCGAGCCTCGCCGACAACGACTCGGGCCCCTTCTTCGCCGCCCTCGGCGACGCCTTCGCCCCCGGGCCCACCGGGACGAACGTGGGCGATCTGGCCTTCGTTCTGGCCCCGGGCGAGGAGGTCCTCCCCGTTCCGCCCGGGCTCGAAGAGGAGGGGATCCCCCTCCCCGAGAGGATCTGACCCGTGGCCCGGACTCCCGCCTCGCCCGACAGCCCCGCCGCCCATCGGGCCGTCCTCATCGTCGAGGAGGACGGGAAGCGAACCACCTTCCGCCTCGAGGGCGCGGCGACGGTCGGGCGGGAGCCGGAGTGCGACGTCCCGCTCGCCTCCCCGACCGTCTCGAGGCGCCACGCCCTCGTCGCCCCGTCGGGAGAGGGCTGGATCGTGAGGGACCTCGGGAGCGGAAACGGGACGTTCCTCGACGCGCGGCGCGTCGACGAGGCGCCCCTCGAGAACGGCGTCGCGATCCGCTTCGGGAGCGTCCCGGCCTGGTTCGAGGAAGAGCCCGAGGCGCCCCTGACCGCCAGCCAGAAGATCCAGAGGACCCTCACCCACACGCTGTCGATCCAGCCGGCCCGGAGGGCCCGGAAGAAGGCGGCCGTCGCGGCGCTCGCGGGGGGCGTCGCCCTCCTCCTCCTCGCCTCGGTCTGGCACCGCGGTTGCGAGTCACGGGCGGGCGGGAGCGACCGCCCCGCCGCGTCCGCGGATCCGGCGGCTCCCGGCCCGCCGGAAAGCTGACCCGGAGCGGCGCCCGAGGGCGCCCCTCCGTCGTATAACGGGACATCACCCGCGGGGAATCCCCCCGGAAGGAGACGCCCAAGATGGCCACGAAAGTCGGAATCAACGGGTTCGGCCGCATCGGCCGCCAGGTCCTCAAGGCGATCCGCGACAAGTACCCCACCGAGCTCGAGGTCGTCGCCGTCAACGACATCGGCGACCTGAAGACGATGGCCCACCTCCTGAAGTACGACTCGACCTACGGGCGCTTCGACGGGACGGTCGAGGTTTCCGGAGAAGACCTCCTCGTCGACGGCCGGCACCTGAAGATGCTGAAGGAGACCGACCCGGCCGCCCTCCCGTGGAAGGACCTCGGCGTCGACATCGTCATCGAGTCGACCGGCCTCTTCACGATCAAGTCCGACGGCGTGAACAAGAAGGGGAAGACGGTCCGCGGGGCCGAGAACCACATCACGAAGGGGGGCGCGAAGAAGGTCATCATCTCCGCTCCCGCCGAGGGCGAGGACCTGACGATCGTCCTCGGCGTCAACGAAGGGGCCTACGACCCCGCGAAGCACCACGTCGTCTCGAACGCCTCCTGCACGACGAACTGCCTCGCCCCCGCCGCGAAGGTCGTCCACGACAACTGGACGATCCAGCGCGGCTTCATGACGACGATCCACGCCTACACGAACGACCAGAAGATCCTCGACCTGCCGCACAGCGACCTGCGCCGCGCGCGCGCCGCCGGGCTGTCGATCATCCCGACGACGACCGGCGCCGCCAAGGCGGTCGCCCTCGTCATCCCCGACCTGAAGGGGAAGTTCGACGGCTACTCGCTCCGCGTCCCGACGCCGACCGTCTCCGTCGTCGACTTCACCGCGCAGCTCGCGAAACCGACGACGACCGAGGAGCTCCGCCAGGCGTTCCGCGACGCCGCCGCGGGGGCGATGAAGGGGATCCTCGCCGCCATCGACGAGCCGCTCGTCTCGGTCGACTTCAAGGGCGACCCGCACTCCTCGTCCGTCGACCTGCCGTTCACGATGGTCCTCGGCAAGGAGAAGAGCGACTTCGTGAAGGTCGTCACCTGGTACGACAACGAGTGGGGCTACAGCATGCGGACGGCCGACCTGGCCGCCCTCATGGCGAAGAGCCTGTAGGAATCTCCCGGGGGCGGGCTCCCGCCCGCCCCCGAGGCCCCCTCTACGCCCCCATCTTCATCAGCTCCTCGTACGCCGAGAGCGTGAGGAACTCGGGCAGCTCCTCGCTCCGGATCATCCGGTCGAAGAGCTGCGCGGCGAGCTCGTAGCGCCCCGCGCCGACCCCTTCCTCGGCGAGGCGGGCGCGCACCGCGCCGACCTCCTCGTCGAGGATCCGCTGGTAGAGCTCGGGGGTGAGCGTCCGCCCGTCGGCGAGCGTGACGCGGTTCCTCAGCCACTGCCAGACCTGCGTCCGCGAGATCTCGGAGGTGGCAGCGTCTTCCATCAGGTTGTAGAGCGGGACGCAGCCGTTCCCGCGGAGCCACGCCTCGAGGTAGAGGATCCCGACGTTCAGGTTCTGGCGGAGCCCCTTCTCCGTGACCGGCCCCTCGGGGACGGTGAGGAGGTCCTTCGCGGAGATCTCCTTCGTGGGCATCGCCGTCGCGATCTGGTTCGGCTGCGGCATGAACTCGTCGAAGATCGCCTTCGCGATCGGGACGAGGCCGGGGTGGGCGACCCAGGTGCCGTCGTGCCCCGCCTTCACCTCGCGCAGCTTGTCGGCCCGCACCTTGGCGAGCGCCGCCTCGTTCGCCTCGGGGTCCCCCTTGATCGGGATCTGCGCCGCCATGCCGCCCATCGCGTGGATGCCGCGGCGGTGGCAGGTGCGGATGAGGAGCGTGACGTAGGAGGCGAGGAAGTGTTTCTCCATCGTCACGAGGCCGCGGTCGGGGAGGACGAACCCGGGGAGCCGCCCGAGCCGCTTGATGAACGAGAAGATGTAGTCCCAGCGGCCGCAGTTGAGCCCCGCGGAGTGGTCCTTCAGCTCGAAGAGGATCTCGTCCATCTGGAACGACGCGAGGATCGTCTCGATGAGGACGGTGGCGCGGATCGTCCCGTGCGGGACGCCGAGGTCCTTCTGCGCCTTCGTGAAGACGTCGTTCCAGAGGCGCGCCTCGAGGTGGTGCTCGAGCTTCGGGAGGTAGAAGGCGGGAGTCTTCCCCTGCGCGATCAGCCTCCGGCCACCGTGGAAGAGGAAGAGGCCGAAGTCGAAGAGGCTCCCCGGGCAGGCCTTCCCGTCGACGAGGACGTGCTTCTCGAGGAGGTGCCAGCCGCGCGGCCTGACCATGAGGACGGCGGTCTTCTCCGCGAGCCGGTATTCCTTCCCGGTCTCGAACGCCGTGTACGCGATTGCCCCGTCGACGGCGTCGCGGAGGTTGACCTGCCCCTCGATCGTGTTCGCCCAGGTCGGCGAGTTCGCGTCCTCGAAGTCGGCCATGAAGACGCTCGCGCCGGAGTTGAGCGCGTTGATGACCATCTTCCTCTCGACGGGGCCGGTGATCTCGACACGGCGGTCGAGGAGCTCCGGGGGGATCGGCGCGACCTTCCAGCTGCTGCTCCGGACCTCCGAGCTGATCCCGCGCAACCTCGACCTGCTGACCCACTACCAGGAGCGCTTCCGCTACATCCTGGTGGACGAGTTCCAGGACACCAACAAGCTGCAGTACAAGTGGATCCGCATGCTGGCGGGCACCAACGGCTGCGTGTTTGCGGTGGGGGAC
>CALMDF010000096.1 GCA_937864895.1 uncultured Holophagales bacterium
TCCACGTTCGGCGTGCGGCCGACGGCGACGAGGATCTCGTCGGCCGCGACCTCGGTCTCGACGCCTCCGGCCGTCTTCACGGTCACGACCTTCTTCCCGTTGCGCGTCGTGACGCGCGTGGCCGTGCTCCCGTCGAGGAGCCGCACCCCTTCGCTCCGCAGGCGCCCCGCGAGGACCTCCACGACGTCGGGGTCCTCCTTCGCGCAGATGTGCGGCGTGGAGGAGACGATCGTCACCTTCGTGCCGAGGCGGGCGAAGGCCTGCCCCAGCTCGGTCCCGATCGGGCCGCCGCCCATGACGAGGAGCGACGCGGGCCGCTCGGCGATCTCGAAGACCGTCTCGTTCGTCAGGAAGCCCGCCTCGGCGAGGCCGGGGATCGGCGGGACCGCGGCCCGGGAGCCGGTGGCGACGACGATGTGCCGCCCCCAGAGGTTCTGCTCGTTCACCTCGACCTCGTGCGCCGACTTCAGCTTCGCCGCGCCCTGGAACACCTCGACGCCCAGGCCGGTGAACCGCTCGACCGAGTCGTGCGGCGCGATGTGCGCCTGCGACGCCCGGACCCACCCCTGCACGGCCTTCCAGTCCTGGGGACCCGGGTCGGGAAGGGTCAGGCCGAGGCGGTGCGCGTCGCGCGCGTGCTGGACCGTCTTCGCCGCGGCCAGGAGCGCCTTGGAGGGGACGCAGCCGGTGTTCAGGCAGTCGCCGCCCATCCGGTGCTTCTCGGCCAGCGCGACCCGGGCTCCGAGACCCGTGGCCCCCGCGGCCACGACGAGGCCGCCCGAGCCCGCACCGATCACGACGATGTTGAATTTCTCCATGCTCTCGCTCCTGCCCCCTTTGGATGCCGGCGAGGCGTTCGCCGTTTCGGCGTCGGCGTGCCCGTCCTTCGCCGAAACCCGTTCGACCGCCCTGTTAGCCTGTCGCCATGGCCCACATCCCGTACGATGTCTCCGACTCCTACAAAACCGAGGTCGCGGGTGCGCGCGGCCGGCTGGCGAACATCCTCGCCATCCACGGAATCGAGCCCGAGCTCGGTCTCGCCCACCTGAGGCTCTACGTTCCCCTGATGTTCGGGAAGTCGGGCGTCACGCGCCTGGAGCGCGAGGCGATCGCGGTGGCCGTCTCGGCGGCCAACGCCTGCCACTATTGAACGTCGCACCACGGAGCGGCGCTCCGTGCCGTGTCGAAGGACGACCTCGCCGATCGCCTCGCGGCGGACCCGGACGGGGCCGAGGTCCCGTCGCGCCTCCGGGCGATCCTCGACTACGCCCTCCTCCTCACGCGCCGCCCGCACGACGTGACGGCCGCCTCGGTCTCGGCGCTACGGACGGCGGGGCTCTCGGACGCCGAGATCCACCGGGTCGCCTCCGTCACCGCCTACTTCGCGTTCGTCAACCGGATCGCCGAAGGTCTCGGCGTCGAGCTGGAAGGCAGCACGGACGACGAGAAGGCTCCTGAAACCTCCGGCTCCGGCCCGGCATCGAACCCCTGAAACGAACGGGGTATCGATCAAGCCCCGGGACAGCCGACGACCGAAACCGACAGGGGGTCTTCTTCATGCAGTCCTTCCTCTTCTCTGCCCTCATCGCTCTTTCCTCCGCAGCCACTTCCCTCTCGGCGTCGGCGGCTGTTCCCGGGGCTCCTCCCTCGCTCGCGCTCCAGGACCTCGACGGCAGGACCGTCAGCCTGGAGAGCTTCGAGGGTTCTTCCCCGGTCCTCGTCGTCTTCTACCGAGGGTACTGGTGACCGTACTGCGTGGAGCAGTTGCTCCAGCTGCAGCGCCTGAAGGCCACCACCCTCGCCGGGGTCACCGTCCTCGCCGTCGCACCCGACCCGCCTGAGAAGAGCCGTGAGCTGATCGAGAAGGTGCGCTCGTCGAAGGACGTCGTGCTGACGCACCGGTTCCTCTCCGACCCGGAGCTGAAAGCGACGGATGCCTACGGGATCCGGAACTCCGGGGCGAAGAAGCCGATTCCGCACCCGACGACCGTCCTCGTGGACAGGGACGGCCGGGAGGTCTGGCGATTCACCGAGACGGACTACAAGAAACGGCCCACCGACGACGAGATCCGCGCGGCCGTTCGAAAGCTCCAGCCGGCGAAGTGACCCCCGCGACGACCGGCCCCTGCGAGTAAAGAGAGACCCGATGGAGGCAACCACCGAAGCGGCGAGAGCCCGCACAGGGCGAACGGCGTGGCTCCGCGCAGCCGGGGCGATCCTGGCCGTCGCGGCCGTCGGCTGCTCGACGTCCCTGAAGCCGCCCGACCTCGGCGCGCTGTACAACCGCTCGGCCCAGTACCACGGGCCGGAGAGAAACCCGATCGTCGTCATCCCGGGCATCCTCGGGTCGCGGCTGAAGGACCTGGAAACACGGTCGACGGTGTGGGGGGCCTTCGGGGGTGACTTCGCCGATCCGGGGACAACCGAGGGCGCCCGGACGATGGCCCTGCCGATGCGAGAGGGGGTGGATCTTCGCGCCCTCCGAGACGGCGTCGTCCCGGACGGCGTCCTCGACCGGATCAAGGTCCGGCTGCTGGGTCTTCCCCTCGAGCTGAAGGCCTACTTCCAGATCCTCCGAACACTGGGCGCCGGGGGGTACCACGACGAGAGCCTCGGCGTCCTCGGCGAGGTCGACTACGGGAGCGACCACTACACCTGCTTCCAGTTCGCCTACGACTGGCGGCGCGACAACGTGGAGAACGCGGCCCGGCTGCACGAGTTCCTCCTCGAGAAGCGAGCGTACGTCCGGGCGGAGACGATGAGGCGCTCCGGCGTCGACAGGGACGTGAAGTTCGACGTCGTCGCCCACTCGATGGGCGGCCTCCTTCTGCGCTACTACCTGATGTACGGGAAGGAGGACCTTCCCGCCGACGGGACGCTTCCGGAACCGACCTGGGCGGGCAAGGATCTCGTCGACCGGGCGATCCTCGTCGGGACGCCCAGCTCCGGCGCCGTCGACGCGCTCGCCCAGCTCGTTCGCGGGAGGAGCTTCGGCTTCTTCATGCCCAGCTATTCACCGGCGGTCGTCGGGACGTTCCCGGCGCTCTACGAGCTCCTTCCCCGGGGCCGGCACGGGGCGCTCGTGGAGAGCGCGGCCCCCGGAGCGAAATCCGTTGACCCCCTCGACCCCGCTGTCTGGGAAAGGGAGAAGTGGGGCCTCGCGGCTCCGGACCAGGACGAGGTCCTGCGCTGGCTCCTTCCGGACGAAACCCGTCCCGAGGCCCGGCGGCGAATCGCCCTCGACCACCAGCGAAAGTCCCTGGAGCGGGCACGCCGGTTCCACGCGGCGCTCGATCGCCCGGCGCCCGCCCCGGCCGGACTCGGGCTCTACCTCGTCGCGGGCGACGCGGAGCCGACGAACGCCGTCGCGGCGGTTCGCGGGCCGAGCGGCTCGTTCGAGGTCCTCCGCAAGGGGCCGGGCGACGGCACGGTCCTTCGCTCGAGCGCGCTCGCGGACGAGCGGGAAGGCGGCGAGTGGACCCCCTGGCTGAGGACTCCCGTTCCGTGGACGCACGTCACGTTCCTCTTCACTGACCACATCGGCCTCACGCGGGACCCCGCGTTCGCCGACAACGTGCTCCACCTGCTCCTCGAAGCGCCTCCGGCGGGGCTCATCGACCCGTAGCGCCTCGGCCGTCATCACGTCGCGTCCTTCGGGGCCGTGACGGTCAGCAGCCCGGGAGCCCGAGCATTCGTCCCCTCGCCGCAGGAGGGAACCGCCCTCTGCTCCCCCGCATCAGCATGCCGAAGCCTACAATCCCCGACATGAACGAGCCCGCTCTCGCCGCGCCGTTGCGGGCGCTCCTCGTCGAGGCGCCGCATACGCTCCTCGCGGCGTGGCTGTTCGGGAGCAGGGCACGGTCCGAGGAACGGCCCGGGAGCGACGTCGACCTCGGAGTCCTCTTCGACCGGCCGCCCGAGCCGAAGCTCGGAAACGAAGCTCATCGGCTGGAGGGAAGGCTCGAGGAAGCGCTCGGCCTTCCGGTGCAGGTCGTCGTAGTGAACACCACTCCGCCGGACCTCGTTCATCGGATCCTTCGCGACGGCGTGCTCCTCCTCGACCGCTCGCCGCGGGAGCGCGTTCGCTTCGAGGTGAAGGCCCGCAACGAGTACTTCGACCTCCAGCCGATCCTCGCCCGGTACCGCGAGGCCCGGCCGTGATCGACCACGCCCTCGTCGCGAAGAAGCTCGCGATGGTCGAGACCTGCGTGCGCGAGCTCGACGAGCTCGCGCGTCCGGATGCCATGAGGACCGACGTTCGTGAGGAGCGGTTCGTGGAGCACACGCTCCAGATCGCCATCCAGGCGGCCCTCGACGTCGCCTCCCACATCGTGTCGGACGAGCGCCTCGGAGAGCCGCGCACGAATCGGGAGCTGTTCTCCCTGCTCGTTCGCGGCGGGGTCCTGCCCGAAGCGCTGGCCGAGCGCCTCGGTGCGATGGCGGGCTTCCGCAACGTGCTCGTCCACGGGTACGGCGACGTCGACCTTGCCGTCGTGAAGGACGTGGTCGAGAACCGCACGGGAGACCTCCTCGACTTCGTGCGGGAGGTCCGGGGCCGAAACGTCAGCCGTTAGCCCGGCGCGCGGCGAGGATTCCCTTCACGAGGTCTTCCGGGACCGACTCCGGCACCCAGGCGTCGAGGTCGCGGAATGCCTCGTGCTCCG
>CALMDF010000097.1 GCA_937864895.1 uncultured Holophagales bacterium
TTGCGGAGGGCCGCGACCGCGGTCGGAACGCCGGGCGGGAGAGCGACCTTCCGGGCCCTTGCGGGCTGGCTCCCGCGGGCGATCCAGGCGAGGTCGGCCTCGTCGGCCGTCCGGTAGCAGCTGTCGTCTTCCGGGTCGCGAACCGGGCAGGGGTCGGCCGCGCGAGGGGAGGGGGTGACCGGCTCCGGGGCGGGAGCCACCGAGGCGGACGCGTCGGCGACGGCAGCGCCGTCCGGGGCTCCCGTCGTGAGGGCGGACGCAGGAAGCGCCGCCGCCGCGAGGGCGAGCCCGAGAAGGGCCGCGGCCGCGGAGTGCGCGACCGTCTTCAGCCCGCCCTCTCCAGGTAGGAGTCGTCCCGGGTGTCGATCCGGATGACCGTTCCCACGTCCACGAACTGAGGAACCATGACCTGGAGCCCGGTCTCGAGCTTCGCCGGCTTGTAGGAGGCGGTGGCCGTGGCCCCCTTCATCCCGGGGTCCGTCTCGACAATCTTGAGGGTGACCGTCGTCGGGAGCTCGACCGAAATAGGATTTCCCTCGTAGAAGTCGACGTCGATGACCGTCTCGGGGAGGAGGTACTTCATGGCATCGCCCACGATCTCGTCCGACAGGAGGATCTGGTCGTAGGTCTCCTGGTTCATGAAGTGGTGCCCCTCGCCGTCCGAGTACAGGTACTGCATCTCGTGCGTGTCGAGGCTCGCCTTCTCGATCTTGTCCTCGGACCGGAACCGGTGCTCGTTCATCGAGCCGCTCTTCAGGTTCCGGAGCTTGGCCTGCACGAAACCGCGGAGGTTCCCCGGCGTCTTGTGGACGACGCTGTGGGCACGGTGGAGCTCACCGTTGTGAACGACGATCATGCCGGCGCGAAGTTCGGTTGCTGAGATCATTCCGAGTCCTGGTAGAGCCCTTCCGCTCGGCGCAACTGTGACGGGACGTACAGACCTACCGCTGCGCCAAACCCGGAGAGGGTAAACCGACCCGGGCCCTGAAGGCAAGCGGGGCCGCCCTAAGGCGGCCCCGCCTGGAAATCGTTGGAAGGGAGTACGTTAGTCGATCAGCTTCACGCGCCCGGAGCGGGGCTCGGCGGGCACGGGAAGCTCCTCGGGGGCCGGGGCGGCCATCGAGGACCTGAAAGAGACCGGGAACATCGAGAGGAGCTGCTGCGTGTTCTCGGGCGTGAAGATTTCCGCCGCCCACTCGATCGTCTCCTCGACGGAAAGCGTGGTCCCGGCGGCCCCGACCGGGTAGCCGCCCGGGGACGAGTTGCCGTTGAAGAGGTAGGTCGACATGTCCACCCGCGGGATGCTCGTCCCGTA
>CALMDF010000098.1 GCA_937864895.1 uncultured Holophagales bacterium
GACGACGGCCTCTCTCGCGCGGGGGTTCGCTCGCCTCGTCCCCGCCCGGCTCGCGCCGGGCCTGAAAAGAGAACGTCCCCGGCGTGAGCCGGGGACGGAGGGAAACCTGTCGGGGCGGCCTTGCCGCCCGGGGGAGGGGATCAGCCGCCAGCGGGCATCACCTGCTCGAGAGGGTTGACCCAGTCCATGACGATGCCGATGTTCTTGGCGCCGTTGTTCCGGACGATGTCCATGATCTTCATGGCGTCGTCGTACTTGACGGTGTCCTCGCAGGAGAAGAAGACCGGCTTGTTTCCGCGGTTCCTGAGGACTTCCTGGAGCCGGATCGGCAGCTGGGCGCGATCCACGCGCTCCTTGTTGAGGTAGATCTCGAGGTTCGTCGTCAGCGAGACGATGATCTGGTCCGGGTTCGCCTCGGGGACGACGTTCGACGGCAGGTTCGGGGGAACGTTGACGTCGTAGCCCATCTGGAGCATGGGCTGCAGGATCATGAAGATGATGAGGAGAACCAGCATGACGTCCACGAGGGGCGTTACGTTGATCTCCGACTTGGGCCCGCCTTTGCTACCACCTACGTCCATGCCCATGGCGTGCCCTCCTAGCCTTCCGACTTACGTTCGGTGATGAGACCGATCTTCTCGAACCCGCCGTCCTTGATCATCCGCATGACCTTCTTGACGTCGCCGTACTGGAGCTGCTTGTCAGCCTTGATCAGGACGTCCTTGTTGGCCGAGCGCTCGCCGTACTCGCGCATCTTGGCGGCGAACTCCACGTCGGGGTACCACTTGGCGTCGATGAAGATCTGCTTGTCGGACTGGACGCTGATGAGCAGTTCCTTGTCCGTCTCGGGTTTCTTGTCCGGCTGGTCCGTCTGAGGCAGCAGGACGGGCTTGCCCTTCTGAAGCATGGGCGTGATGACCATGAAGATGATGAGGAGGACCAGCATGACGTCGACGAGTGGAGTGACGTTGATTTCACTCTTCGTCTCGTGCCGGCCTCCGAAGTCTTCCATTCCCATCGTCGTGTCCTCCGTTCAGTTCCGAGGAAGGCCGCCGGGAGAGAACCCGGCAAGCCCTCCTCAGGCCGCCCGGGAGCCCATCCTCTTGATGAAGTAGTCCACGAGCTCCGACGAGGAGTTCGACATCTCGATGTTGAACCGCTCGATCTTGTTGAGGAAGTAGTTGTAGAGCCAGACGGCCGGGATGGCGACGAAGAGGCCGAGCGCCGTGCCGATGAGGGCCTCGGCGATACCCGCCGAGACGGCGCCGAGGCCGCCGGTGCCGGAGGTCGCCATACCCTGGAAGGCGCGGATGATGCCGATGACCGTCGCGAGGAGGCCGACGAAGACCGAGGTCGTGGCGATCGTGGCGAGGCCGCCGAGGCCGCGGCGCATGTCGGCGCCCGTCATCATGGCGGCGCGGGCGATGGCGCGCTCGGCAGCCGCGACGACGTCGTGCCCGGCGACGTTGCCGCCGTGGGCTTCATAGGCGAACTCGAGAAGGCCGGGCGAGACGACCTTGGCGACGTGGCTGCCCTTGTACTTCTTGGCGAGGTCGATCGCCTCCTTCAGCTTCTCCTGCTTGAGCAGGGGGCCGATCTCGAGGGCGAACTTCACCGACTGCTTCTTCGCGGTCCTGAAGGCCCACCAGCGCTCGAGGGAGACACCGAGCGAGTAGACCGACATGAACACGAGAATCATCATGATGGCCTTGACGGCGATGGACATCTGTGCCCAGATGTGTCCGAGATCCATTTCCATGGTGTGAGATCCTCCTTGTTGGTTTTGAGCGTCGCTAGCGATCGCGTTCGCGTTTACTGAAGCTTGAAGGTCACGGTGACGGTCAGGTAGACCGGAACCGGACGGCCGTTGAAGGTCGCAGGTTTGTATTTCCACTGCTGCACGGCGCGCATGGCGGCGTTGTCGAGCAGGGGGTTGATGCCGCGCAGGACGCGGACCGAGTCGACGCTCCCGTCCTTCGTGATGATCGCCTCGAGGATGACGATTCCCTCCAGGCGCGCCTTTCGGGCCGCCTCGGGGTAGACCCGCTGGACTCGGGAGGTCTCGACGGGCTCCTTGACGACGCCCCCCACCGGCGCTTTGGCGCAGCTTGTATCCAGGACGATGTTCCTGTTCACCGTGACGCCGTAGCTCTTCAGGAGCGGGTCCAGGCCGGTGTCGACCGGCATCACGATAGGCTGGCGGCCGAACATGTTCTGCTGGCCCATGCTGATTTCATCA
>CALMDF010000099.1 GCA_937864895.1 uncultured Holophagales bacterium
ACGGGCTGGGCCCACCCCGACCGCATCGTCGGACCGCCCGCGGCCGGCGCGAGGCTCGAAGTGGGGGGCCTGACCGTCGACGGGCCGATCGTGACGGCCGTCCCGGCCTTCCCCGCCCGCGTGACCCTCCGGAACGGAGACGACGAGCGGAGCCTGACGCCCCGCCTCGACACGCTCATCGTCCAGGCCGAGGAACGAAGGCTCGTCGTCCGCTGGCGGGCCGCGGAGACGTTCGAGATGCGTCCGCGCGAGATCCGGCTCGTGAGGATCGAGCCGGCCTGAGGAGAATCCGTGCTGCACCGCGTCCTCGCCACCTACGACGTCTGCATCTCGGCCGAGGTCCACCTCGACGGCGCCATGCCGCCGCTGAGCGCGGTCGGGGGTTCCGCCAGCACCCTCCAGTGGCTCGACGCCTGGTCGAAGAAGGCGCCGAAGGTGGAGATGGGATCGCTGGCGGTGAATCCCCTCGGGATGGGGCACGACACGGGCATCGGACGGCCTCACGTCCTCGTGAGCCTCCCTCCGACGCCCCAGATGAGCATCGCGGCGAGCCTGAAGGCCACGGCCACGAGCTCGTGCAAGCCGATGTTCAACGCGCACAAGACGCAGGCCGGCTGCGGGCTGCCCGACGGGAAGGAGTGCCTTCCCCTGACGGCCGAGCCGATGCCGTTCGTCGGGATCCTGATCGGGACGGTCTGTGGCGGCCCGGTGAACACGCCCGCGTCACAGCCCGTGCCGCTCATCCCGACCCAGCTCTCCGTCTATACGGGGATGACCTGGGGGGACATCGTCGCCGGCTTCATCAACGTCGCCGTCGACATGGCGGTCTCCTTCGGCATCGGGGCGCTCGGCGGCGCCCTCGGCGGGGGGAAGGTCGCTCAGCAGGTCATCTCGGTCATCGTGCCCGTCGTCGGCGCCATCGGGAAGGCGGCCGACATCAACCTCGACGTCTCCATCGACAACCCGGGGAGGGTCGTCCAGGAGGCGATGGACGGTGACGGCGTCGGGTCGGACGCGCAGCCGCAGATCCGCGTCTTCGGCTTCGGGATCCAGGGGACGGGCTCTCCCGGGGGGCGAACGACGGGAGTCGCTCCGGTAGCCCCGTGGAGCAAGTGACCGTGGCCGGCGAGACTACGGCCCTCCTCGCCCACCCCCAGGGCATCGCCGTCACCGCGAAGCGGACCTACCGGATCGTCACGGCGGGGCGTTGCGTCCTCGCGGACGAGCAGGTTCCGATCGAGCCCGAGCTCGTCGTCGACGACGGTCTTCTCGTGGCCGACACGGACCTCCTCTCCTTCAAGCCGGGGACCGACGTCGTCGTGACGGCCGAGGCCCACGCGAAGGGCGGACGGGCGGTGACGGAGACGACGGCCGGCGTCCGCGTCGAGAACCGCACCGTGACGGTCCGCGTCGTCGGGAAGCGGCGGGTCGTACGGCGGAACGGCTCCTGGGCCTTCTCGGACCCCGAGCCGTTCGCGAAGGCGCCCCTCGGCTGGCGGGAGGCCTACGGCGGCATCGACGCCGCCGCACGCGAGAGGCTCGACGCCCCCCTCCTCGCGCCCCTCCAGAAGTACTCGCAGTACGACCTGAAGTTCGCGACGGCGGCGGCGTACCCGAGGAACCCCGTGGGGAAGGGGTACGTCCTCGAGGAAGGGCCCCGGGTCGAGGGGCTGGAGCTCCCCACCGTGGAGGACCCGGACGACCCTCTCACGCCGGGACGCCTCTTCGTCGGCCACCCGGACGCCTGGACGGGGCAGCCGCTGCCGGCGGGCTTCTCCTGGGTCAACTACGGGTGGTTCCCGCGGTCGGCCTTCATGGGCCTCCCTCAGGTGAAGCTCCCGCCGGGAGAGTCGCCCGCGACGTTGCGGCTGAAGGAGGTGGAGAGGGGCTGGGCCCCCGCCGACGTCCTGACCGGTCGGCCCGTCGAGGCGCGCTTCCACGTGAAAGCGGGGAACGGCGCGGCGCCTCCGCTCGTCTTTCCCGCGCACCTCTCGGGCCGAGAGGAGATCTCCCTCGCTAACCTCGACCCGCGAGAGCCCGAGCTGACGTTCCAGCTCCCGGCCGAACGGCCGCGGATCGCCATCCGCCCTCTCGGAGAGGGGGAGAGCGAGGCCCCGGCGAAGCTCATGAGCGTGCTCGTCGACGCCGTGGGGAGGCGCGTCTCTCTCGTGTGGGCGGCCGTCGTCCTGCCGAGGCTCCCGCACACGCCACGACACGGCCCGCGCGTCGGATTCCGCGTCGACTGGTGAGCGGGCGCGCGCGGGGCGCGCCGCTCAGCTGCCGATGCCGCGGCGGCGCAGGGCGTCGGTCAGGCTGAGAAGGACCCCGCGCGGGGCCTCCTCGTCGTCGACGTCGACCGTGCCTTCCTTCTTGTACTTCCAGTGGGCCGCAATGCCGCCTTCGGCCTGCGCGTGCATCGCGATCGTCCGGATCTGCACCTCGTAGACCAGCCCCCCGGGAGCGCGGATGCAGGTGTGGAGGCTCTGGTACCCGTTCTCCTTCGGCTCGGCGATGTAGTCCTTGAACCTGAGGAGGAGCGCTTCGAAGCGGTGGTGGAGGGCCGACAGCGCCATGTAGCATTCCTCCTCCGTATCGAGGAGGATGCGAAAGGCGAAGATGTCGTGGATCTGCTCGATCGCGAGCCCTTTCGACTTCATCTTCCGCCAGATGCCCGCGATGTGCTTCACGCGGTGCTGCAGCGCGCGCGGCTTGACTCCCGCCTCGGCGAGAGCGGCCTTCAGCTCGGCCTCGCGGTCGCGAATCCACTTCTTCCGCGACTTCGTCAGGCCCGCGGCGCGCCGGCTCACGTCCGCCCAGGCGTCGGGCTCGAGGATGCGGAAGGCGGCGTCCTCGAGCCGAGACTTCAGGGGGCTCTCGCCGATTCGCTGGGCCTCGTGGACGTCGCGCTCCCAGACCTCGTGCGCCGCCGCCCGGGCGGCCGGGTCCGACGGGTCGCGCGTCTCGAGGAACCGGCAGCGGGCGACGAGGTACCGGCGGAGGATCTTCCGGCGGAAGGCCTCCTCCTGCATCGACCCGCCCTGGGAGGCCCCGTCCCCGGAGGGACGGGCGACGGGGGCCGGCGCCGGGACCGGCCGGAAGCCCGACACCGACCTGCGCTCGGCCTCGACGAGCCGGCGCACGGTCTCCTCGAGCTGGGTCCCGAGGTTGCGGAAGCGATACGCGAGCCAGCGCATCTCCCACGCCCCGCGGGGCAGCTCGAGGCCGCTCCAGTACCCCTGCTCCATCTGCTTCACCCCCTCGAGGAGGCGGCGCAGGGGGCGCTCGATGAGGAGCACGTAGGCGAAGTAGAGAGACGCGAGGATGCAGATTGCCGCGACGCCGAGGGAGAGGATCCACTGCCGCCAGCGCCGGGAGGCCATGTCGCGGAACCGGGTCTCGTCCTGCCAGATCTCGAGCTCTCCCCGCTCGCCGGGGAGGAGCCGGGTCCGAACCGGGACTCGGGCCGTCAGGGCGTCCTTTGGCGGCTGCTCGGCCGGCCCCGTGAGGGGCGACGCGACGACGCGCCCTTTCGCGTCGAGCAGGACGACCCGCACGCTCCCGTGTCCCCGGGAGAAGTGCGCGATCTGGAAGTGGGAGAGCCGCGACTGGATCGTCGGCAGGTCGGCCGCCTCCTCGACGTCTTCCGCCAGGGGGGCGAGGGCCTGCTCGAGGAGAAGCCGCCGGTCCTCCCGTCCTCGTTCGATCTCGCGATTCTGGACAACTCCCGTCAGGACGCCCAGGACGAGCGTCACGATGACGGAAGTCGTCAGGCCCAGGCGCAGGCCGAGTGGTAGACCGCGAGCGGGAACGCCGGAAAGGCTCAACGTGACCTCGTCACGGCAGGGACCGTGCCACTGATTCTCTCGTCCCCCCGGGGAGCGGGCAAGCGAAACCGGGCGCCCCTCAGGGGGAGAGGAGCCCCGCCTCGAAGAGGTTCTCCCTCAGCTCCTTACGCGCTTCTGCGGCGAGCGGGAGAAGGGGGCGCCTGGGAACGCCGGCCGGCCGTCCGAGCATCTCGAGGGCCGCCTTGAGGCCGGGGACGCCGAAACGGCTCGTCACGGCCCGGGCGACCGGCAGCATCGCGAGGTGGAGGCCCATGGCCTCCTCGAGCCGGCCCGCGAGGAACGCCTCCCGGATCGCGACGCACTCGGCCGGGGCGACGTTCGCGGCGGCGAGGATCGCGCCGACGGCCCCGACGGAGTAGCCCGGCAGCGCGGCGCCGTAGTTCCCCGAGAGGACGTCGAACGGCTTGCCCGCCGGTGCGAGGCGGACCAGCTCGGCGAGCTGGCCGATGTCTCCCGAGCTGTCCTTCACGCCGACGACGTTCGGGTGCGCGCCGATCCGCGCGACGGCGGCGGGAGAGGCGTTGACGCCCGTGTTCGCGGGGACGTTGTAGAAGAGGACGGGAATCGGAGAGGCGTCGGCGACGGCCGTGAAGTGTTCGACGAGGGTGTCGGCGGTCATCGAGCCCTTGAAGAAGAACGGCGTCACGACGAGGGCGGCGTCGGCCCCCGCCCCCGCCGCCCTCTTCGTCGCCTCGATCGTGGCGCGCGTCGAGAGCCGGCCGGTTCCCGCGAGGACGACTTTCCCCGGGGCCGCGGCCTCGCGCACGGTCGCGACGACGCGTTCGGCCTCGTCCTCGTCGACGTGGACCGCCTCGCCGTTCGACCCGAGCGCGAGGTAGCCCGCGAGCCCGTGCCCGTTCAGGGCCCCCACGAGCGAGGAGAGAAGAGAAAGCTCCAGCTCGCCGTCCTCCCGGAACGGCGTCGGCAGGGGAACGAAGATCCCGTTCATCCC
>CALMDF010000100.1 GCA_937864895.1 uncultured Holophagales bacterium
CGCGAAGAACGCCCCGCCGGCGCGGGAAGTCGAGGAGATGGTCCTGAAGGAGCTCCGCCGCGAGTTCTCGCCCGAGTTCACGAACAGGATCGACGAGGTCATCGTCTTCAACCCGCTCTCGACGGAGAACCTGAGGGCGATCTGCCGGCTCCTCCTCGACGACCTGGCCGCGACGCTCCGGCACCGCGGCCTCGAGCTCTCGGCGGACGAAATGGCCGTCGACTGGCTCCTTTCCATGTCCGGCCAAGACGCGCACTCGGGGGCGCGCCCCCTTCGAAGAACGATCCAGCGACACGTGGAGGATGCGGTATCCGAATTGCTTATCGGCGCCCGGGAGCAGCTCGAGTGCCTCGACGTCACAGTCATCGACAGCGATCTGAAGGTTCTCGTCCGCTCGTCGGCCGCGGTGGAGCCCGGGCGGTAAGGCACGTGCAGGAAGAGATCACCGAGGTCGCGCCGGCGCCCGCCGGACCGGCTCTGTCCGCCTCGATCCGGCCGCTTGGCCTCCGGCTCGCCGCCGTTCTGGCGCTGGCGCTCCTCCTCCCGGTATGGGAAGTCGGGGCCCAGCCGGAACAGCCCCCCACGCCCTCGCCCACGCCGGCTCCGGCGCCGGCCACGCTCGACCTGAGGCCGGGAGGCCTTCCCCCGTCGGCCTCGCCCCTGGCGGGCGCCCTCTCGGCGGCATCCTCCCTGCAGGCGGCCCAATCCTCCGCAGACCGGGTCGCCGAGATCGTCGTTCGTGGAGGGAAGACCGTCACCGCCGAGACCGTCGCGTTCTACCTCGGCGTGAAGGTCGGCGATTCCTACGACGCCGAGCAGCTCCGCCGGGCGTTCCCGAAGCTCTGGGATTCGGGCCTCTTCGAGGACCTCCGCCTCGAAAAGGAGACCGTGCCCGGAGGCCTTCGCATCGTCGCCATCGTCGTGGAGCGGCCGCGCGTCGCCGACCTCGAGTTCCGCGGCAACAAGAAGCTCACGACCTCCCAGCTGAAGGACAAGCTCAAGGAAGGGAAGGTCGAGATCAGGGTCGGGGCCCCCGTCTCGCTCCGGGACGTTTCCAAGGGGAAGTCCGTCCTCATCGAGGCCTACCGGGCCGACGGGTTCCGCTCGGCCGTCGTCGACGCGGTCATCGAGCCGATGGGGGAGAACGAGCGCCGCATCGTCTTCCTCGTCGACGAGGGCGACAAGATCAAGATCGAGTCGATCGACTTCGTCGGGAACACCGTCATCTCGAACGGGCGCCTCTCCCGCGCGATGAAAAAGACGCGGGAGGCGAACTTCTACCAGTTCTGGGACTCGAAGGACGTCTACAACCAGGCGAGCTACGAAGAGGACGGCGAGTCGATCAAGAAGGTCTACCAGAACGCGGGGTACAAGGACATCGTCGTCAAGGATCCCGTCATCACGACGTTCGTCGCGAACCCCGACGAGACCCGCCCCGAGAAGGTCAAGCGCCGGGCGAACATCCAGATCCCGATCGTCGAGGGCGAGCGCTACTACTTCGGCGACCTGAAGGTCGAAG
>CALMDF010000101.1 GCA_937864895.1 uncultured Holophagales bacterium
TACCTTTATGTGCTCATCCTGGTATCACCTGCGCTACCTGAGCCCGGATTATGACCAGGGACCGTTTGAGCCCAAGGAGTACGCTTACTGGATGCCGTTGGATAGCTATACCGGGGGCATCGAGCATGCCACGATGCACCTGCTGTACACGCGATTCTGGACGCGGGCGATGCGCGACCTGGGGCTGGTGTCGTTCGACGAGCCGATGCTGCGGCTGCTCAACCAGGGGCTGATCCTGGGCGACGACACCGAGAAGATGTCCAAGAGCCGGGGCAACGTCATCGCCCCCGACGACCTGGTGGCGCGGCACGGGGCCGACGCCGTGCGGGCGTACCTGATGTTCATCGGCCCGTGGGAACAGGGCGGGCCGTGGGACCCGCGGGGTGTGCAGGGCGTGGTCCGTTGGCTGGCCGATGTCTGGTCGCTGGCGCTGGCGGTGCAGGTGGGCGAGGGGGCGGCGGGCGAGGGGGGCGAAGAGGGGGGCGGGGGGTGGGGCGGGGGGGGGGGGGTGGTCGAGGGTGGGGGATAGCGAGAGGCACGAGAGGGCCGTCGGGAGGCTGGCGGGCCTGGGTCCCGTGCCGCTCGTCTTCACGGGAGCGGTCGGGCCCTCCGTCCTCGCCGCCTACCTGGGCCTCGTCGTCCTGCTCCTCCTCCTCGTCAGGAAGGGCCGGATCCCGTGCCTCGGCGACGCCTGGCTGAACCTCGCCGGCGTCCTCTACGTGGCGCTCTTCTGGGTCGACATCCGGTACGGGAGCCGGTCGCTCCTCAAGACGGCTCTTCACATCCTCCTCTTCACGACGGTCCTCAAGCTCGCGTCGATCAAGCGCGAACGGGATTTCTCCGTCGCGCTCACGCTCGCGACGTTCCTCCTCGTCGCCTCGATGGCGACCTCCACGCACTCGACGATCCTGCTCTTCCTCGGCGTCTACGCCGTCGTGGCCTGGCCCATCCTCTGCCGCTGGGCGCTCTTCCGGGACCTCGCCGCCGCCCCGGACGAGTGGCACCGGGACGAGCGGGCCCGGGGGATCCCCGTCCGAAAGGCCGTGGCCGCCTCCCTCGCGGCCTCGCTTGCCTTCGCCGTCCCGGTCTTCGTCCTCCTCCCGCGGCTGAAGTCGTCCTACATCTCGGGCCTTCCCGTGGGGGATCCGAGGGACACCGGCTTCTCCGACACGGTGGACACGAACCTCTACGGGAGACTGAGGCAGAGCGACCAGGTCTTCCTCCGGGTCGCCGTGGAGGACGGTCCGATCGGACAGGACCCGCCGTTCCTCAGGATCCGCCTCCTCGCGCACACGCGATTCGACAGGGGCGTCTGGAAGAGGCCGGGCGGACGCGGCCGCCTCCTCGGCATGCGCGAAGGCGCGCCCGTGTCGCTCCTTCCCGAAGGCGCGGCCGCCCCGAGACCGACGCACCGCCTCTCCCTCGAGGTCGCCCGGCTCGGCGTGAACTACCTGCCCTCCCCGGTGAACGCGATCTCGGCGGCAGCGTCGCCGGAGCTCCTCCGGCGCTTCGGTACCGTTCCTCTCGTCCGCGACCGCTCCGGGAACCTGCACCTGCCGTTCGAGCCCCCGGCCCTCATGCGCTTCGAGATCCTCACCGGGGCCGACCCCGTCGTCGACTTCGCCCCGCCGGGCGAAGGGGACTCCTCCCGCGAGCCGATGGGCTCGGAAGTCCTCCTCGCGTTCGGGCGCGAGGCCGGAGCCGGGATCGACCCCGTCGAGAGCCCCTTCCTGTTCGCGCGGCGGATCGAGGAGCACCTCGCGACGCGCTTCTTCTACACGCTCGACTCCGCCCGGTGGGGGCCGAACGCGGTGGAGGAGTTCCTGACACGGCGGAGATCGGGGCACTGCGAGACCTTCGCCACCGCGATGGCGCTCGTCCTGCGCGAGCACGGAATCCCCTCGCGGCTCGTGACCGGGTTCGCGGGAGGCGAGCGCGGCCCGTTCGGCTCCTACTTCCTCGTCCGCGGAGTCGACGCCCACGCGTGGGTCGAGGCGTGGTGCGGTCCCCGGCTCGGCTGGGTCTCCTTCGACCCGACCCCTCCGGACGGGCGCCCCGGCGTGTCGGAGGTGAACCTGCTCCGGAGCGCCCGGCAGCTCTTCGAGAACCTGGAGTTCCTCTACGGCCGTTACGTCCTCGGCTTCGCGCAGGTCGACCAGCTCTCCCTCGCGATGATCGTGAGGGACGGGGCCGAGTCCGTCGCCGAGGCGCTCCAGGCGGCGGTCCGCCGCCTCCGGGGCCTGGCCGCGGTCCCGGTGACGGCCCGGCCGGGGCTTCTCTTCCTCGCGATCGCCGCGGTCCTCCTCGCGGGGTTCCTCCTGCGCCGGGTCGTGGCGGGGCGTTCCGGCTTCGGGACCCGGGGCCTCCCGGCGGCGTCGGCAGCCTACCGGAAGCTCCAGGGCGCGCTCCGCCGGCGGGGCGCGGACCTCACGCCGGCCTCGGCCCCGGTGGAGACGCTCGCTTCGGCGGAGCGGCTCGGTGCGGGGCGGATCTCGCGGGAGATCGTGAAGGCCTACGTCGCCGAGTCGTTCGGGGGGCGGGAGACGTCTCCGGCCGAGGCGGAACGCCTCGGCGTCCTCCTGAAGGAGCTCCGGTCCGGCCGTCCTCACGCCTGAGGCCGGAACCAACCGGGCCCCGGTTCCGTATCCGACCAGGGAGCGATCCCCAAGGAGGAGCCATGGCCCGTCCCGTTCTCGCGACCGTTCTCGTCCCGGTTCTCCTCTCCGGCGGCGTCCTTCAGGCCGAGACTGCGTCGAAGGTCGTGGAGAAGACCCTTCCCCTGGCCGCCGACGGCCGCCTCGTCCTCGACACCTACAAGGGCCGGGTGGCGGTCACCGCGTGGGATCGCGCGGAAGCGTCCGTCCACGCCGTCGTCACGCCGGACGGAAGCTGCGACGACGCCGCCGAGCTCGTGGCGAGGACGGAGGTCGGGATCGAGGGGGGCGGGCGCGAGGTGAGGGTCGTCTCGGACTACGACGACCTGCCCAAGTTCAACTTCACCTTCGGGAACGACTGCGGCTCGCGCCCGTTCGTGAACTACGAGATCCGGATGCCGCGGGGCGCCTCGCTCCGCCTGAAGGACTACAAGTCGCGCGTCGCCGTCGACGGGCTCGCCGGGGACGTCTCGATCGACAGCTTCAAGGGGGTCCTCCGGCTCACGAAGCTCTCGGGGCGGCTCGATCTCGAGACGTACAAGGGGGACGCCGTCGCCGAGCTCGAGAGGGTCGCCGGCGACCTTCGCGTCGAGACCTACAAGGGCGAGATCGAGCTGGTCCTGCCGAAGGGGGAGCGGGTGGACCTCCGGGAGGAGATCGGCCGCAGGGGCCTGCTCGAAGCCGAGGTCGACCAGGTGCGCGGCGGGCCCCGGGTCGCGGTCGAGACCTACAAGGGGACGATCCGCCTCCGCTCCCGCTGACGACGATAACTAGTACGCGTTCTCGTCCCGGAAGCTGCGCGTCGCCGTCCTCCAGAGGATCTGCAGGTCGAGGGCGAGGCTCCAGTTCTCGATGTAGTAGAGGTCGTACTCGATCCGCTTCGAGAGGCTCGTGTTCCCGCGCCAGCCGTGCACCTGCGCCCAGCCGGTGAGCCCCGCCCGGACGCGGTGGCGGAGCATGTACTGCGGGAACTTCTCCTTGAACTCGCGGACGAACTCGGGCCGCTCGGGCCTGGGACCGACGAGGGACATGTCGCCCATGAGGATGTTCACGAGCTGGGGCACCTCGTCGAGCGACGTGCTTCTGAGGAAGGCGCCGACGCGCGTCCGGCGGGAGTCCCCCTCCTTCGCCCAGACCGCGCCGGTCGCATCCTCGGCTCCGACGCGCATCGACCGGAACTTGAGGATCCGGAAGAGACGCCCGTCGAGCCCCATCCGCTCCTGCGTGTAGAAGATGGGGCCGCGGTCCTCCAGCCAGATCGCGAGGGCGACGAAGGGGAGGAGGATCGCCAGGACGACGAGTCCTCCCGCCGAGAGGACGATGTCCATCGTCCTTTTCACGAGCGAGTTCCAGCCTTCGAGGGGACGCTGGGTCAGGTTGATGACGGGGAGGCCGTCGAAGTCCTCCACGCCCGCCTTGAAGGTCACGAACTGGAAGAGGTCAGGGACGAAGCGGATGTCGACCATCTCGTTCCCGACGTCCTTGAGGATTCCCAGCATCGTCCGGTAGGCGTCCACCGGGAGGGCGAGGAAGATGGTGTCGGCCTCGTGCGCGGCGAGGAGCCGCTTGACGTCGGCCGTCGTCCCGAGGACCGCGAGGCCGCGGTAGCTCTCCCCGCGGCGGGCCGCGTCGTCGTCGGCGAACCCGACCGGCTTCAGGCCCGTGGCGGGGTGGTCGAGGAGCTTGTCGGCGAGGGCCCGGCCCGTGTCTCCCGCGCCGACGATCAGGGCCCTCCTCACGCCGACCCCCGCGGTCCAGACCTTCTCGAGGTAGCGCCAGATGGCGAAGCGCCCGAGCGAGACGAGGAGGACGTCGAGGCCGAGGAAGAGGACGAGGAGAGCCCGGTTGAACGACCACGCCCGCCAGAAGGAGAGAAGGCCCACGAGGAGAAGCGTCGCGAGGGAGGCGGCCATCACGATGGCGAGCGCCTCGTCGATGGAGGAGCGGTCGCGGCGGAGCTGGTAGAGGCGGTGGAAGTAGAAGACCACGGGCCAGAGGACCACGATGACCGGGAGGAGCGACGCGTAGTTCCCGAGCGGCTGCGGCCCCAGGGGGATCGGCCACACGGTCTCGAAACGGATGACGTAGGCGGCGAGGAGCGCCACGCACGTGGCGGCGACGTCTGACGTCAGGAATACGGCCTGCAGCCGCCGGGCCTGTTTTCGGATCACGCGGTCTCCCGTTGGATTCTACGGGTCCGGACGGGGGAGCGCCGCGGAGAGGTCGTCGCGCCCGGCCGCGGCGAGGACGGAGCGCGAGGCCTCCAGGAACCGGGCCCGGAAGGCGGGCTCCGAGAAGCGCCGGGCGTTCGCGACGAGGGCGTCGGCCTCGAACCGCGTCGCGAGCGCGCGTTCGACGGCCTTCGCGAGCGGCCCCGGGCCGGCTTCGGGGTAGAGGACTCCCGTGACGCCGTCGACCACCGTCTCGAGCGCCCCCCCCTTCCCGAGGGCGACGACCGGGGTCCCGCAGGCCTGCGCCTCGAGGGGGACGATTCCGAAGTCCTCCTCGCCCGGCATCAGGACGGCCCGCGCGGAGCGGTAGAGCCCGCGCAGCTCCTCGTCCGACGGCGATCCGGCGAACCGGACGTCCGGGCCGGCGAGCGCGCGCAGGCGGCGCTCCTCGGGGCCGAAGCCGGCGACGGTGAGGGGGACGCCGAGCCGAGAGGCGGCCTCGACGGCGTCGTCGAGGCGCTTGTACGGGGCGAGGGCCGAGACGACGAGGAGCCCCTCCCGCCGGCGCGGCTCGGGATCGGGCGTGTAGAACGCGGTGTCGGCGGGCGCCGGGACGACGAGGGCGTCGCGCCGGTAGATCCGCGCAATCCTCTCCTTCACGTTCTCGGAATTCGCGAGGAACGCGTCGACGCGCGGGACGGTGGCGACGTCGCGGGCCCGGAGGGGGGCGCGCGCGAGGCGGGCCGCGGCCCTGACGACGGCACCCCGGCCGCGCAGGTAGTCCTCGAACTGGTCGTGCAGGTACCGCACGGGGGTGTGGCAGTAGCAGAGGTGGAAGCCCCGCGGCCCCCTCTTCGCGGCCTTGGCGACGCAGTGGGAGGTCGAGACGACGAGGTCGAATCCCGAGAGGTCCCAGCTCTCGGCGGCGAGGAAGTAGAGGGGGAGGAGCGGCCGGTAGTCCCGCTCGCGGGAGACGACGCGCTGGAGCCACGTCGTGATCACGGGCCGCGCCTCGACCTCCGCCGGGACCGACCCCGGGAAGTGGAAGAGCGTGTAGAGGGGCGCCTTCGGGAAGAGGCGGGCGAGCGAGAGGAGGACCTTCTCTCCGCCCCGCGTGCCGGTCAGCCAGTCGTGGACGAGGGCGACCTTCACGCCCCCTCCGCCGCGTCGCGCCAGGCGGCCGCGACCTTCTCGAACGACGCCTCCCAGGTGAACGCGCGCGCCCGTTCGCGTCCGCGGGCCGAGAGTCGGGCCGCGAGGACGGGGTCCGTGAGGACGCGCCGGAGCGCGTCGGCGAGGGCGGCGGGGTCCTCCGGGCTCGCGAAGAGCGCCGCGTCGCCGGCCGCTTCCGGGAGGCCCCCGCGGTCCGCGCAGACGACGGGCGTCCCGACGGCCTGCGCCTCGAGGACGGGGAGGCCGAACCCTTCGAGGAACGACGGCATCGCGAGCGCCGAGGCCCCGGCGAGGAGCGGGACCACGTCTTCTTCCGCCACGACCCCGAGGTCGAGGAGGCGGTGGCCGACCCCGGCCGCTTCCGCCGCCTAGCGCCGCGCCGCCCGCCGTTCCTCCGCGCCGCCGGCCAGGATGAGGCGGTGGCCGAGCCCGCCCTCGACGAGGCGCGCGAACGCCTCGAGGAGCCCGCGGAGGTTCTTGTGCGGCTTGTCGTTTCCGAGGAAGAGGACATAGGGGCCTTCGAGACCGGCGGCGGCCCGGACCCGCTCGCGCTCCGCGCAGGACGGGGGAGAGAGGAAGCGCGCGTCGACCCCGTTCGGCACCACGCGCACCTTCCTCGCGTGCTCCGGGCCGAAGCCGGCGAGGTCGCCCCGCACGGACTCGGAGACGGTCAGGACGACCCGCGCGGCGCGGAGGGCGCGCCGGAGCATCGTCGTCGCGTAGAGCTTCTTCGCGAGGGTCGCGTGCTCCGGGCGCTTCAGGTGGATCAGGTCGTGGATCGTCACGACCGTCGCCCGGGGCGGGAAGAGCGGGAGGACGTAGTGCGGCGCGTGGAAGACGTCGCACCGCGTGCCGGAGAGGGCGAGCCTCACCGAGAAGGGCTCCGAGAGGGTGTAGCCCGCGGCGTCGCCGGGGACCGCCCCGGCGGCCAGCGGGAGGGCCGCCGCGGCGCCGGGGGCGCCGAGGAGGACGCGGGCGGGCGCGC
>CALMDF010000102.1 GCA_937864895.1 uncultured Holophagales bacterium
CTCGCGGCGCGGTCCGCCGAGCCGGCCTTCCACCCGGCGGCGCCGCAGAGGGTCCTCCGGCTCGACCCGCGCCTCTTCGCGGTCGCGAGGACGCCACGCGGGGGCGGGGCGACGGTGGTCGCGGTGGTCGATGTCTCAGGAACGCCCGTCGAGGCGCGCCTCCCCCTCGCCGACGCCGGGTTCGGTGGCGGGCCGCTCGTCGACCTCGTCTCGCGGAACGAGCTCTGCGTCGAGGGCGGCGGGGTCGTCCTGCGCCTTCGCCCCTTCCAGGTCGTCTGGCTCAGGGGACCGTCGGCCTGACCGGAGGAGCCTCGCGGGGCGCCGCGAGCGCGGTGTCCTAGGGGTTCGAGACGACGATCTTCCCGTTCATCGTCCCGTGTCCCGACCCGCAGAAGATCGTGCAGGCGTAGTCGTAGGTCCCGACCTGTCCCGCCGTCGGCGTGATGTTCGTCGTGCAGGGCTGTTCGGGCGTGATGCCGTTCGGGCAGGAGAACCCGAGCGCGGAGAGTCCCCCGAGCCCGTGCGTCGTGTCGGCCGAGCGGAAGACGACCTGGTAGGGCTTCCCGACGGTGAGCGTGACGACGTTCGGCTCGTAGGTGAACTGCCGGGCGGTCACCTCGATGACGGTCGTCGCGGGCGGCGGAGGCGTGTCCGCCGTCGCCACGATGGCGAACGGGTCGCCGGAGGCGTTCGCGATGACCGACGCGAAGGCGAGGACGGGCTGGTCCGCCGTGAACTCGAGCCAGAGGTTCGTGTCGGTCGTCCCCGCGACGCCGGGGAAGGTCGAAGGGTCGGCGAGGCTCCTCTGCGTGAAGCCGTTCGGCCCGAGCGCGGGGATCGAGGCCGTCGAGAGGAGCGTGCCGTCGCCTCTGCGGACCCTTGCCGAGACCATCGCCGGGAGGGTCCCTGGGTTGTGGAAGACGACGTTCGTCCGGTAGCCGGTCGCGGCCGAGGCGCTCGTCGCGAGCTGGACGAGGGCGCCCGCCGTGAGCGCCGCGGAGACGTCGATCCCCGGCAGCCACTGGCCGCTGACGGACCCGTTGCGGCAGGCGTTCACGTTGTTGACGCTCGAGGAGACGACGAGCCTCGCGGTCGTCTGGAACCGGATCGGCCCGAACGAGGGCGCGCTCCGGCCGAAGAGCGTCGAGAGGACGTTGTCGAACTTCAGCTGCTGCCGCGCCGGAACGGTGAAGGCGGGCCGCGTGACGGTCTCTCCGGTCGCCTGGTCGTAGAGGACGGGCGTCACCGTCGCCTCGACCGGGCCGGGGTTGAAGACCCGCACGTCCGACTGGAAGAGGGCGTCTCCGGCGCCTCCCGAGAAGGCCGAGGAGGGGATGACGACGTCGGCCGCGGCGGGAAAAGCGCAGGCAGCGAAGAGGGAAAGTGCGAAACGACGGACCGTCATCGAGCCTCCCCGACGCCCCCGGGGCGCCCCGGGGCCGCGCTGCCCGGAGAGGGGATCGCGTGCCCGGGGGAGCTCACCGGAGCCGTCTTCTGACAGACGGACTCTGGCGGAACCCTCCGCCCGGGGCGATGACCGGCGTCACGGAGAGAGCGGTTCTCAACTTCCGCGGGGACGAATGACTCCGCGGGCGTCAGCTCCCGACGGCGTCGATCACCCGGCGGAGCCTCGCCCCGACTTCCGCCCCGACGGCGGCGAGCTCCGGTGCGGAGACGAGCCCCATGACCGAGGCCGGGTCCATCGCGCGGACGACGGTCGTCCCGTTCTCGACGGAGACCGTCACGTTGCACGGGAGGAGGACCCCGACCTCGGGGACGGCGGTCAGCGCCCGGTGGGCCGAAGGCGGGTGGCAGGCGCCGAGGATGAGGTAGGGCTCGCGGTCGACGTCGAGCTTCTTCTTCAGCGTCGCCTGGACGTCGATCTCCGTGAGGACGCCGAAGCCCTCTTTCGCGAGGGCTTCGCGGGCTCGGGCGACGGCCTCGTCGAACGGGAGGGCCGAGGTCGTCTGGAAGGCGATGGGAGATTCCTTCATCGGGGGGCTCCTTCGGCGGCGGGCCGTGGCGCGCGGGAAAGGGAGGGGCGAGAGCTCAGGCCGTGGCGGAGGGGGCCCGACGGGCCCCCGGGCTCACGACGCTCACGTGAAACGCGTCCCGCAGGAAGACCCTCCCTTCGCCGAGCCGGAAGAGCCGGCCCCGGAGGCGAAGGTCGAGAGCTTGCGCGCGGTCCGTCGCGATTCGCAGGAAGGGCACTCGATCGCGGCGTCGGCTTCGCTCGAGGAGCGCAGCTCCTCGAAGGTCCGTCCGCAGGCGTCGCATCGGTATTCGTAGAGGGGCATCGTTCGTCCTCAGCAGCCCCGGGTCAGCTTCGCCCAGACGTCAGCCGGGATACCCGAGGGATAGACCTGGTCGGTCCGGTACATCTTCCAGCAGCCCTGGCAACGCCAGAGCAGAATCCCCCCTCACGTGGGGACGGGCAGGATCTCCTCGCCGCAGGAGGCGCAGCGGCCTTCCTCGGCGGCGACGGGGGCCTTCGCGGTCTCGCTATTCATCTCGTCTCTCGTGTCGTCTCGGTCGTCACGGGCTCACGCGGGGCGGTGACCCCGGCGGGAGCGGGCTTCGGGGCGTCGGCCGTCGCGGGTTTCGTCGAGCAGCTCCGGCCGCCGGCCGGATTGGGGACCGCTCACGTGGGGACGCCGAGCTTCGGGAGCACGACGTACTGGAGGAGGATCCAGGCCAAGACGAATCCGCCCGCGAGGAGGAGGTCCGGGCTCACGCGCGGGCTCCCGCGGCGAAAGCCGCCTTCCCCGCCTTCAGGCCGTCCTGCTTCTCGTCCAGCGAACGCTGGAGAGCCCCGCAGACGACCCCACAGATCGCGAAGACCGCCGGGTCGGCGATCCGGTAGTAGATCTGGACTCCCTGCCTCCGGAACTCGACGATCCCCGCCGTCCGGAGGAGGGCCAGGTGCTTCGAGACGTTCGCCTGGCTGCACGGTAGCTCCGCGAGAAGGTCGCTCACGCAACGCTCCCCGCCCTGGAGGGCGTGGAGGATCCGGAGCCGCGTCGGGTCGGCGAGGGCCTTCAGGAAGCCCGCGATCCCGTCCATGAGCTGCTCCTTCGGTAGCGAGGCGGCCTTTCTCATAACCATATTCCCATACGGCAATATAGCCTCGACGGGCGGGATCGTCAAGCGGCCCGGGGAAGAGGGACGGGGGGCGAGGACCGCCTCCTTCCCGCCGCGCGGAGCGCGTCGCCAGCTCAGAGGAGCTCCTCCACCGGCCAGGAGGCCATCTTCAGGCGTTCGCCGCAGTCGGAGCAGTAGGACTTCAGCTCGGCGGCCAGGGAGCGGGCCTTCTCGTCCTCCACGATCGTGAAGAGGACGGCCGAGGTCTTCGGGAAGGCGGCCGATCCGAGGCGCGGGCCGGTCGTCCCCATGCCCGAGGCGCCCGCGATCTCGGTCCAGCCGGCGACGCCGGACTTCCGGAGGAGGACCTCGAGCTCCTCCTTCTTCCCGTCGTCCACGACGATCATCAGCATCCGCACGGTCAGGCTTCCTTGACGCCGATCTTCCGGAGGAACGTGATCATCGGGCACCACCGGGTGAACGCCGACTGCAGGAGGTTCAGGCCGACGAAGCCGGTGAACCAGAGGAACCGCTGGTCGACCGTCACCGCGAGGACGACGGAGAGGATGACGAAGAAGCCGGCGATCGCGCGGAGCCATTCGTTGAGGTTCATGAGGTCTTTCTCCTTCTGGTTTCTGTGGCCGGGGAACGCCGGGGGCCGCGTGGCCCCCGGCGCCCTGAATCAGGCGGCGTCGTCCCGGGGCGGGAGGGCCTTTTCGATGCCGACCGCCTTCAGGTACATGTAGTAGAGGAGCGGGATGATGACGAGCGTCAGGGCCGTCGCGACGACGACGCCCGCGATGAGGGCGACGGCGAGCCCCTGGAAGATCGGGTCGAGGAGGATGACGCCGCCGCCGACGACGAGCGCGAGGGCGGTGAGGACGATCGGCCGGAAGCGGACGGCGCCCGCCCGGATGACCGCGTCCTCGAGCCGCTCGCCCATCTCCAGCTCGAGGTTGATGAAGTCGACCAGCAGGATCGAGTTGCGCACGATGATCCCGGCCAGCGCGATGAAGCCGATCATCGAGGTCGCGGTGAAGAAGATGCCGAAGAGGCCGTGCGCCGGCAGGATGCCGATGAGCGTGAGCGGGATCGGCGCCATGATGATGAGCGGCGTGACGAAGCTCTTGAACCAGCCGACGACGAGGAAGTAGATCAGCACGAGGACGGCCGCGAAGGCGATCCCCATGTCGCGGAAGACCTCGTAGGTGATGTGCCACTCGCCGTCCCACTTCATGGCGTACTTCGTCGAGTCGGTGGGGAGCGTCGTCGACATGACCGTGAGCGGCGAGCCGTCGGGCGACTTCAGCGCCTCGACCTTGCCGCCCATGTCGAGGATCCCGTAGACGGGCGCCTCGGCGACCCCCGCCATCTCGGCGAGGACGTAGGTCACGGGCTGCAGGTTCTTGTGGTAGATGAAGCGCTCGGATTTCGTCGTGACGACCGTCACGAGCTCCCGGAGCGGGACGAGGCGCCCCGTGCCGCCGTGGACGGCGGTCTGGAGGAGGCCGTCGATGCTCGAGCGCTGCGCGCGGTCGAGGCGGAGGACGATCGGGACCGGGTTGCGCGAGCTCTCGTCGCGCAGGAGGCCCGCCTCGGCGCCGTTCAGGGCGACGCGGAGGGTCCGCGTGACGACCTCGGGGCTGACGCCGGCGCGGGCCGCCTTCTCGCGGTCGACGACGAGCTCGACCTTCGGCGCCTCGTCCTCGACGAGCCAGTCGACGTCGACGACGCCGGGCGTCTCCTCGAAGATCTTCTTCACCTGGCCCGCGAGGCCGATCCGCTTCTCCATGTCGGGGCCGTAGATCTCGGCGACCATCGTTGAGAGGACGGGCGGCCCGGGCGGAACCTCGGTCACCTTCAGGTTCGCGCCGTGGCGCGTGGCGATCGGCAGGAGGAGGACCCGAACGTCCTTGGCGAACGTGTGGCTGTCGCGCTTGCGCTGGTCCTTCGGGAGGAGGTTGACCTGCAGGTCGGCGACGAGCGGGCCGGACCGGAGGAAATAGTGCCTCACGAGGCCGTTGAAGTTGAACGGGGCGGAGGTGCCGACGTAGACCTGCACGTCGGAGACCTCGGGGAGCTTCCGCACCTCGAGCGCGAGGTCGCGGGCGACGGAGTTCGTCGCCTCCAGCGTCGTCCCCTCGGGCATGTCGACGACGACCTGGATCTCGCTCTTGTTGTCGTACGGGAGCATTTTGACCTTGGCGACCTTGAAGTACACCAGGGACATGGAGAGGAGGAGGAGCACGGCGACCCCGCCGACGAGGGCCCAGCTCTTGGCCGGGCTCGCCAGGAGCGGCGTGAAGAGCTTCTGGTAGAAGCGGTGGAGCTTGTCCTCCTGCTGCGTCTCGGCGTGCCCCTCGAAGCTGGCCCTGCCGGCGTGCTCCTCGGCGTACCTGCGGAAGAGCTTGAACGTGAGCCACGGCGAGACGACGAAGGCGACGAAGAGGGAGAAGATCATCGCGGCCGAGGCGTTGATCGGGATCGGCCGCATGTACGGCCCCATGAGGCCCGAGACGAACGCGAGCGGGAGGAGGGCGCCGACGACGGCGAACGTCGCGAGGATCGTCGGGTTGCCGACCTCGTCGACGGCGTAGACGGTCGTCAGGCGCGGCGGGCCCCAGCCGAGCTCGTAGTGCCGGTGGATGTTCTCGACGACGACGATGGCGTCGTCGACGAGGATGCCGATCGCGAAGATGAGCGCGAAGAGCGTGACGCGGTTCAGCGTGTAGCCGAAGAGGTACGACGACGCGAGCGTGAGGGCGAGGGTCATCGGGACGGCGACGAGGACGACGACCGCCTCGCGGCGGCCGAGGAAGAAGGCCATCAGGAGGACGACCGAGAACGTCGCGAGCGCCATGTGGAAGATGAGCTCGTTCGACTTCTCGTCGGCCGTGTGGCCGTAGTCGCGCGTCTTCGTGGCCGTCACGTTCGAGGGGATGACCTTCCCCTTCAGCCCCGCGACGACCTCGTCGAGGTCCTGGACGAGCTCGACCGCGTTCGTCCCGGGCTTCTTGGCGACGGAGACCGTGACGGCGGCGGAGTCGGCGCCGGCGGCGACGCCGCGGTGGGCGGCGCCGGGGCCTGCCAGCATCCAGACGTACTGCGAGGGCTCGTCGGCGCCGTCGGAGACGGTCGCGACGTCGCGGAGGAAGACCGGCTTGCCGTTCCAGACGGCGACGACCGCGCCGCCGACCTCGTCCGCGGTGCGGAAGAGGGAGCCGACCTCCACCTGGGTCTCCGCGTCCGCAGTGGCGAAGCTCCCGGCGGGGAGGCGCCAGTTCGCGCCGGAGAGGGCCATGTAGGCCTGCAGGAGGGAGACCTGGTGCGCGGCGAGGCGGTCGCGGTCGAAGGTGACCTTCAGGGCGCGCTTCTCGCCGCCGAGGACGGTCACCTGCGCGACGCGCGGGTGCTTCGTCAGCTCGACCTTCAGCTCCTCGGCGACCTGCTTGAGCTGCATCGGCGAGGCGTCGGCGGACCAGAGGGTGTAGGCGAGGACCGGGACGTCGTCGATGCCGCGGGGGACGACGAGCGGCGGCATCGCCCCGGCCGGCAGCTCGGCGGACTTTTCCTGGAGCTTCGTGTGGACGCGGACGGCCGCCTGGTCGGGGTCGGTCCCGACCATGAAGCGGACGATGATCATCCCGCCCGAGGGCTGGGTCGTGGAGTAGACGTACTCGACGTTCGGGATCTCGTAGATCGCCTTCTCGAGGGGCGACGTCAGGCGGCGCTCGACCTCCTGGGCGGTGGCGCCGGGCATCCCGAGGAAGACGTCGATCATCGGGACCTTGATCTGCGGCTCCTCCTCGCGCGGCGTCACCAGGACGGCGAAGGCGCCGACGAGGAGCGAGGCGACGACGAGGAGAGGGGTGAGCTTGGACTCGAGGAAGGCCTTCGCGATCCGGCCGGACGCGCCGACGGGGCGGCGCGTCATCTTGAGCCGGAGCGCCTCGCGTTTCGTCTCCTCGATCGACGCCTTCTTCGCGGCGTCGCTCGCGGGCTCGCTCACTTCTTCACCTCACCCGAGGCCGGGGCGCGGACCTCCGCTCCGTCGGCGGGCGCCGCCGAAAGGCCGACGAGGAGCTCCTCGCCCCCCTTGAGGCCCGAGAGGACCTCGACGGCGTCGCCGTCGCGCGAGCCGAGCGTCACGGCGCGGGTCCGCGCCCTGCCCTGCTCGTCCTTCACGACGACGAGGCTCATGCCGCCCTGCTTCAGGACGGCGGAGGCGGGAACGACGACGGCCGACCGGCGGCCCGTCTCGACGGTCGCCCGGCCGGTCACGCCGGTCGGGACCAGAGCCCCTTCGATCTCGACCCTCGCCGTGAACGAGTGGCTCGCCGGGTCGGCCCCGGCGGACATCTCGACGATACGGCCCGTGAGGGGCGCGCCGGGCATCGCGTCGAGCGTGACGGGGAGGGTCATGCCGTTCCGGAGCTTCGCGGAGACCGCGACGCTCTCGGGGACGGAGAGGACGAGACGCCGGCCCGCGGTCGACTCCACCATGACGAGCGGACGACCTGGGGCAGCGAGGTCGCCGGGGTCGACCATCTTCCGCGCGACCCGCCCGGCGAACGGAGCCACGACGCGGGATTCCCTGGCGACGGAGGAGGCGGCCTCGACGGCGCCCGTCGCCTGCTCGACGGCCCCCCTGGCCTGCTCGTACTGCATCCGGGCCATGTCGAGCTCGAGCTCGGAGGCCGAGCCGGACTTCTGGAGGGCCTGGAAGCGCTGGTAGTTCCGCTCGGCCAGGGCGAACCCGGCCTTGGCCTGGGCGAGGGCGCCGCGGGCCTGCGACTCCTGCCCCTGGGCGGTAGCGGCGTCGATCTCGACGAGGAGCTGGCCCTGGGCCACGAGGTCGCCTTCCTTCACCGGGACGGTGACGATGGACGCCATGACGCGGCTCGACACCATGGCGGACTTGCCCGCCTCGACGTTGCCGGAAAGCTCGATGCGCTGGGGGACCTCGCGGACCTCGGCTTTCGCGAGGGAGGCGGAAACGGGGTCGGGGGTGGCGACGTCTCCGGCCTTGTGGCCGCCTCCGCAGGCGCTGAGCGCGAGCGCGCCGGCCACGGTGAGGGTGACGAGGGAAACGGT
>CALMDF010000103.1 GCA_937864895.1 uncultured Holophagales bacterium
CGGTCGAACATCGCGTGCGTGAGCCGTCCCGTGTTCGTGTTCTGCCGGCTCACGTGGTACGAGCCCAGGAGGTGGAGGGGGCCGTGCCCCGGCACCTCGAGCCCGGCCTCGGCGCCGTGGCCGAACGCCGGCGCCGGCCGGGGGACGACCGCGCCCCTCTCGCCGAAGACGCGGAGCGTCGAGGCCCACGCGAGACCGCCGAGCGCGAGGACGACCCTCACGTTCGGCAGGAGCGCGAGCTCGCGGACGAAAAAGGGCCGGCAGCGGTCGAATTCCCCCGGCGTCGGCCTGTTGTCGGGCGGGGCGCAGCGGACCGGAGCCAGAACGTAGGCGTCCTTCAGCGCGAGGCCGTCGCCGCGCCGGGTCGAACCGGGCTGGTTCGCGAAACCGGCGCGGTGGAGGGCCGCGAAGAGGAAGTCCCCCGAGGAGTCGCCCGTGAACATCCGGCCCGTGCGGTTCCCGCCGTGCGCGGCCGGGGCGAGGCCGACGAGGAGAAGCCGCGCGGCCGGGTCGCCGAAGCCGGGGACCGGCCGCGCCCAGTAGGTCTCGCCCGCGAAGCGCCGTGGCGGCTTCGCGGCGCTCTCCTCCCGCCACGCGACGAGACGCGGGCAGGCCCGGCAGGCCTCGATCTCGCGTGCCAGCGTGGCGGCCTTCCGGCTCAAGGGGTTGCGGTCCGTCCCCGGTGCCAGGCCCGCGCCGCCAGGACGAGGAGCGTGACCGCCGTCAGCGGGAGCGCAAAGAAGACCATCGCGTTGCGGAACGTCGGGAGCACCGAGGAGTCGGTCGCCTCGAGGACGATGAAGGCCACGTAGGCCGCGTAGTAGAAGAGGAAGAGCGCCCCTTCCCACCGGGCGATGCCGGGACCTGTGAAGAAGATCGGCAGGCAGGCGAGCGCCACGGCGACCATGACCGGAGTGTCGAAGGCGAGCGCGCCCGGGGCGACGGGGACGCCGCTCGGCGCGACGAGGCCGGTCAGGCCGAGGACGCAGAGGATGTTGAAGATGTTCGAGCCGACGACGTTCCCGACGGCGATGTCGCGGTGCCCGCGGATGGAGGCCAGGACGGAGGTCGCGACCTCGGGGAGGGAGGTCCCGGCCGCGACGATCGTCAGGCCGATGATGAGCTCCGAGACACCGAGCGACCGGGCGAACGCCACGGCGCCGTCGACGAGCCAGCGCGCCCCGAGGACGAGCATCGCGAGCCCGCCGAGGACGAGGAGGAGATTCGCCCACCAGGGGCCTGGCGCCTCGTCCGTGGAGCCGGCCGCCATCTCCTCCCGCGTCGCGGCCCGCTCCTTCCGGCTCTGGACGACCGAGAAGACCGTGTAAGCCAGGATCCCGCCGAAGAGGAGCGCCCCGTCGATCCGGCCGAGCCGCCCGTCGAGCGCGAGGAGCGGGAGGAGGAGGGAGACCCCGACCATGATCGGGACGTCCCGCCGGATCAGCTGCCGGTCGACGAGAAGGGGCGCGACGACGGCCGAGAGGCCGAGGATGAAGAGGACGTTGAAGATGTTCGAGCCGACGACGTTGCCGTAGGCGATGTCGGCGCTCCCCGCGACCGCCGCCCTCACGCTCACCGCCAGCTCGGGGGCGCTCGTGCCGAAGGCGACGACCGTCAGGCCGACGACGAGCGGGGAGACCCCGGCCGCGAGCGCGAGGCGCGAGGCGCCGCGGACGAGGAGCTCGGCCCCGAGGACGAGGAGGGCGATTCCGAGGACGAAGAGGAGGATCGTGAGGGCGCTCATGCGTCGAAGCTCCGGGGAGATGCGCTAGGTCCCGGACGGGCCGGGCGGTCTCGAGAGGTACCTTCGCCGCAGGGCCCTCGCGGACCAGACGAAGAGGGCCACGGCGACGGTCGGCAGGACGACGAAGAGGACGACGGCCTGGAGCTGCGCGAGGTGCGGGCTCTCCTGCGCCTTCAGGGCGAGCCAGGTCGCGTACAGGGCGTAGAGGAGGACGAAGAGAAAGCCTTCGGCCCGCGAGACCCGGCGGCCGCTCAGGAAGACGGGGAGGCAGAGGAAGGCCGCGCCGATCATCACCGGCGTGTCGAAGCGAAGGGCGTCGGCCGGGACGGCGACGCCGCCGGGCGCCACGATCGCCGTGAGGGCGAGGACGATCGCGAGGTTCAGGACATTGCTCCCGACGACGTTCCCGACGGCGATGTCGCGCTCTCCGCGAAGCGAGGCGAGGACCGAGGCGGCGATCTCGGGGAGCGAGGTGCCCACGGCCACGACCGTCAGGCCGACGACGAGGTCGCTCACGCCGGCGGCGCGCGCGAACGTCACCGCCGCGCCGACGAGGAGGTCCGCGCCGGCGACGAGAAGCGCGAGGCCCGCCAGGATCGAGAGCGCGTCGAGGAGCCGCCCGTGACGCCGGGCGGGAACCGGCTCCGGGACGCCCGCCGCGGCCGGGCCCCGCCGTTCCTGCCGGAACGAGAGCGCGGCGTGGGCGAGGCCTGCCGAGAGGAGGACGAGCCCGTCGACGACGCCGAGCCTGCCGTCGGAGGCGAGGAGCGCCGTGAGGAGCGAGAGGCCGAGGAGGACGGGAAGGTCGCGCCGCAGGACGGCCGGGGCGATCTCGAGCGGAGCGGCGAGGGCGGCCAGCCCGAGGATGAGGAGGACGTTGCAGATGTTGCTGCCGACGACGTTCCCGAACGCCATCTCGGTCGTCCCGGCGAAAGCGGCCTTCAGGCTGACGGCGAGCTCCGGGGCGCTCGTGCCGAAGGAAACGACGGTCAGCCCGACGATGAGGGGCGAGAGCCCGGCCGAGAGGGAGAGCCGGGAGGCCCCGCGGACGAGGAGGTCGGCCCCGACGACGAGGAGGGCGATGCCGGCGAGGAAGAGGAGCCCGGTCAAGGCGTCAGGGGTCCGGGTCGGCGGCGGGGCCTTCCTGCGGCCCCGGCATCTCGTTGACCTTCGTCGCGGGGAAGAGGGGGACGCCGAGAGCGAAGGCGGCGCGGCCGATCGCGTGGGCGGCGAGGGGAGCCGTCAGGAAGACGAACGCGACGGCGGCGAGGGCGCGCGTCGCGACGCCGAGGTCGTCGAACGCGATGGAGAGGGCGAAGAAGACGCACATCTTCGCGAGCGTCGACGCCTTGGAGGTAGCCGACAGGCGGGTGAGGACGTCGGGCATCCTGAGGACGCCGAGGGCGGCGAGGAAGGCCGTGCCGACGCCGGCGAGCATGAGCGCCGCGGCGAGGAGCTCGCGAACGCTCACCGCGACCGCTCCAGGTAGGCCGCGAAGGCGACCGTGCCGAGGAACGAGAGGAGCGCGAGGACGATCGCCACGTCGAGGTAGACGGCGTTGCCGGAGGCGAGGGCGACGACCGCCACGACGCTGATCCCGAGCGTTCCGAGGAGGTCGAGGCCGACGACCCGGTCGGGGAGGCTCGGGCCGAGCCCGATCCGGACGACCGTCAGGAGGAGGGCGAGCCCGAGGACGGGGAGGGCGACCCAGAGGGCGAGGTCGGCGAGGAGCGTCACTCGAAGACCTCCTTCACCCGTCGCTCGAACCCTTCCTTCACCTCGCGCCGGAAGGTGTCGGGGTCGCCGACGTCGAGGGCGTGGACGTAGAGCGTCCGCCGGTCTGGGGAGACGTCGAGGCTGAGCGTCCCGGGGGTCAGCGTGATGAGGTTCGCGAGAACCGTGATGCCGGCGTCGCTCGTCAGGTCGAGGGGCACCGCGACGATGCCCGGCGAGAGGGACGACACGGGCCTGAGGATGCTCCTCGCGACCGCGGCGTTCGAGAGGAGGATCTCCTTCAGGAAGTAGAGGAAGAGCCCGGCGGCCTTCGGGGCCTTCGAGAGCCGCAGGTCCCTCCGCCCCCGGAACCGGACGAGGGCGAGGAGGAGCGCGGAGACGAGCGCCCCCTCGAGGACGTTGCCGGGCGTGACCTCTCCCGTCAGGGCGACCCAGGCGGCCGTGAGGAGGAGGAGGGCGACGAGCACGGCTCAGCTCCCCCCGCCCCGCGTCCCGAGGACGGCGCGGATGTAGAGGTCCGGGTCGAGGAGCTGCGTCGCGGCGCCGTCCGCGAAGCGGAAGAGGACGCCGGCGCCGAGGCCGATGGCGACCGTGATCGCGCAGAGAGCGAGGACCGGGCCGAGGAGCGACGCCCGCTCGGCGACGGAGAGGGGGGGCGTGGAGGCGCCCGGGTCGTGGGCGGGAGCCGGTTTCCAGAAGGCCTCGGCCCAGATCTTCGTCATCGAGAAGAGCGTCAGGAGGCTCACCGCGAGGGCGACGGCGACGATCGCGCCGTGCCCCGCCTCGAGGCCGCTGCGCACGAGGAGGTACTTGGCCCAGAAGCCCGAGAGCGGAGGGATTCCCGCCAGCGAGAGCGCCGGGACGAGGAAGGCCGCCGCGAGGAGCGGCGAGCGGCCGAGGAGCCCGCCGAGGCGGTCGAGGGAGAAGCTCCCTCCGACCCTTCTCGTCACCCCCGCCACGAGGAAGAGGTTCGCCTTCACGACGATGTGGTGGAGGACGTAGAAGACCGTCCCCGCGAGCGCGAGGCGGGTCCCGACCCCGAGCCCCATGAGCATGTAGCCGATCTGGCTGACGATGTGGAAGGAGAGGACCTTCCTCACGTCGGTCTGGGCCATCGCCCCGAGGACCCCCGTCACCATCGTGAGGCCCGCGATCCAGAGGACGAGGGGGCTCGTGAAGCCGGGGTCGCGGTTGAAGACGAGCGTCAGGACGCGGACGAGCGCGTAGACGCCGACCTTCGTCAGGAGGCCGGCGAAGAGGGCGGCGACCGGCATCGGCGGCGTGTGGTACGAGGCGGGGAGCCAGAAGAAGAGGGGGAAGGCCGCCGCTTTGATGCCGAAGGCGACGAGGAAGAGGGTCGCCACGACGCTCGGGAGCCCCTGCGCCGGGAGGGCGCGGAGCGCGACGGCGGCGTCGGCCATGTTGAGCGTCCCGACCGACCCGTAGAGGAGGCCCGCCCCCGCGAGGAAGAGGGCCGAGGAGACGAGGTTCAGGACGACGTACTTGAGCGCCCCCGTCAGCTGGGCGCGTTCGCCCCCGAGCGAGACGAGGACGAAGGACGACATGAGCATGACCTCGAACCAGACGTAGAGGTTGAAGAGGTCGCCCGTCAGGAACGCGCCGCAGACGCCCATCGAGAGGACGTGGAGGAGCGGGTGGTAGCCGAAGCGCTCGCGCGCGGCGTCGATGCCGGCGGCGGAGAAGGCGACGACGGCGGCGAGGATGACGGCCGCGACGACGACCATCGCCGCGGCGAAGCGGTCGGCCACGAGGCTGATGCCGAACGGCGCGGGCCACGAGCCGGACTGCGTGACGAGGATCGTCCCGTCGATCGTGGCGGAAAGGAGGAAGCCCGACGCGGCGAGGAGGCCCGCGGCCCCGGCAAAGCTCGCGGCCCGCGCCGCCCGCGGGGCGCGGGAGAGGAGGATCGTCGCGATCGCCGTCGCGAGCGGGACGAGGAGCGGGAGGACGAGGAGGAGGTTCACGACCCCTCCTCCCTCATCCCGTCGACGTCGTCGGTCCCCGCCTCCTGGCAGGTGCGCTTCAGGAGGACGAGGGCGAACGCCTGGACGCCGAAGCCGATGACGATCGCCGTCAGGATGAGCGCCTGCGGCAGCGGGTCGGCCGACGGGACCGGCGGCGCGAAGGCGCCGGCCGGGACGATCGGCGGACCCTCGCGGACGAGCCGGCCCGCCGTGAAGATGAGGAGGTTCGCGGCGTAGCCGAGGAGGGCGAGGCCGAAGACGACCCGGACCGCGCCGCGGCGCAGGAGGAGGTACGTCCCCGTCGCGTAGAGGACGCCGATCGTCAGGGCGAGGACGAACGTCACGGCTCGTCCTCCTCCTGGAGCGTGAGGAGGATGAGGAGGACGACGCCGACGACGGTGACGTAGACGCCGGTATCGAACAGGACGGGCGTCCCCGGCTTTCCGATGACGGGGAGCGGGGTCTCCCCCCAGAGACCGGTCATGAAGGGGCGTCCCTCGGCGAGGCTGACGAGGCCGCTTCCGAGCGCGGCGAGGAGGCCGGTGCCGATGAGGATCTCGGGCCGTGCGGGGAGGAGCCGCCGGGCCGACTCGACCCCCCCGGTCAGGGCGAGGAGCGAGTACGCGGTCGCGGCGACGAGGCCTCCGACGAATCCGCCCCCCGGCTCGTTGTGGCCGCGGAAGAGGAGGAAGACGGAGAAGAGGAGGAGGAGGGGGAAGAGGACCCGCGCGGCCGAGGCGAGGATGACGGACCTCATCGCTCCTCCCCCTTCGGGGCCGCCGCGCGCGCGGAGAGCCGGAGCCTCACGAGGGCGAAGACGCCGATCGCGGCGGCGGCGAGGACCGTGATCTCGCCGAGCGTGTCGAGGCCGCGGAAGTCGACGAGGATGACGTTGACGACGTTCCGCCCCTTCGCGAGCGACAGGCTCGCCTCCGAGAAGAACGGCGAGAGGCGCGACCTCAGCGGCTCGGCGTGGACCGCGAGGACGAAGCCCGCCATGAGGGCCCCGGTGGCCGTCGCGAGGAGGCCGTCGGTCACGCGCGAGCGGGGCGTCGACCGGCTCCTCAGGCGCGGCAGCCTCCGGAGGACCGCGACGAAGAGGAGGACCGAGAGGGTCTCGATGGCGAACTGCGTCATCGCGAGGTCGGGCGCCCCGAAGACGAGGAAGAGGAGCGCGATGCCGTAGCCCGTCACGCCGAGCGCGACGACGGCGGCGAGGCGCGAGCCGGCCGCGACGGTTCCGACGGCGCCGGCGACGACGAGGAGGGCGAGGACAGCCTCGATGGGTCCGACCGACCGGAGCGCGTCCGGTGCGCCGAAGAGGCCGCGCGAGAAGAGGAGGGGAGCACAGAGCGCGAGGGCGGCGACGAGGACGATCCTCACGTCCTGGCGGAGGGACCCCGAGGAGAGGAGGCTCGCGGTTCCCTTCGCGAGCTTCACGAGGCCGGCCAGCCCGTCACGGTAGAGGCGTGCGGGGCCGAGCGCCGTCACCGGCGCGAGGCGTTCGGCGAGCGCGCGCAGCCTCGCGCGGCTCGCCCAGAGGGCAAGGCCGCCCGCGAGCGTGACGAGGCTCTTGAGGAGAACCAGGTTGAAGCCGTGCCAGAGCTCCAGCTTCACGCCGTAGGGGTGCCCGAGCGCGGCGGAGGCCGCGGAGGAGAGGAACGGCGAGATCGCCCCGGCGAAGAGACCGCAGGCGAGGCTCCCGAAGCCGAGGAGGACCGGGCCGAGCCACATCTCCGCGGGCGCCTCGTGAGGAGCCTTCGGCGTGGCGCCCCTCGCGCCCGTGAACGGGCCCCACCCGACGGCGAGGGCGACGGCGACGAGGAGCATGTTCGACCCGACCGCGGCGGGGACGAGGAGGAAGGGGATCGGCGAGGCCCGGAGGGCCGCGTCGTAGAGAAGCTCCTTGCTGACGAAGCCGAGGAGGGGCGGCAGGCCGGCCATCGAGAAGGCGGCCGCCATCGCCGCGACGCCGGTCGCCGGGAGGAGGGCCAGGAGGCCGCCGAGGCGAGTGACGTCGCGCGTCCCGGCCTCGTGGTCGAGGATCCCCGCGACGAGGAAGAGCGCCGCCTTGTAGAGGGCGTGCGCGAGGAGGAAGACCATCGCCGCGCCGAGCGCCGCGGGCGTGCCGACGCCGATGAGCATCGTGAGCGAGCCGAGGGAGCTGACCGTGGAGAAGGCGAGGAGGCGCTTGAGGTCCTTCTGGCCGACGGCGAGGACGGCCCCGGTCAGCATCGTGGCGGCGCCGACGCTCGTCACGATCCAGCTCCACTCGGGCGTCCCGCCGAGCGCGGGGTGCAGGCGGGCGAGGAGGAAGACCCCCGCCTTCACCATCGTCGCCGAGTGGAGGTAGGTGCTGACCGGCGTCGGCGCGGCCATGGCCCCGGGGAGCCAGAAGTGGAACGGCACCTGCGCCGACTTCGTGAAGGCGCCGAGGAGGACGAGGACGAGCGCCGGCGTGTAGAGCGGGCTCGCCTTCAGCGCGTCGGCGTTCGCGACGAGGGCGGAGATCTCGAGGCTCCCGCCCGCCTGCCCGAGGAGGACGAAACCGGCGAGGAGGGCGAGCCCACCGCCGCCGGTGACGAGGAGGGCCTGGAGAGCCGCGGCGCGGACCTCGGCCTTTTCGCGGTCGAAGCCGATGAGGAAGTAGGAGAGGATGCTCGTCGCCTCCCAGAAGACGAAGAGGCCGAGGAGGTT
>CALMDF010000104.1 GCA_937864895.1 uncultured Holophagales bacterium
GTCTCCGCGCGGATCCCGGCCTCCCGGGCGCTCTTCTCCTTGTTCCTGACGTAGACCTGGCTCGCGGGGTCGTCGCCCGCGACGATCACGCAGAGGCCGGGGACGGAGCCCCGGGCGGCGAGGGCGGCGACGGCCTCCGTCGTCTCGCGGCGGATGTCGGCGGCGATCCGGGCGCCGTCGAGGATCGTGGCGGTCATGGGGCTCCTTTCCGCGCGACGTGCGCCGCGGCGATCCCGAACGAGAGGAGTTGGACGTCGACGGTGGCGAAGCCGGCGGACCGCATCCTCTCCGAGAGCGCGGCGGGAGCGGGCCAGCGGCCGACGGAGTCGGGGAGGTACTGGTAGGCGGAGCCGTCCCTGGAGACGATTCGCCCGAGCAGCGGGACGAGGGTCCGCACGTGGAAGCGCACAAAGGGGGCGAAGGGGCCGGTCGGCTCAGGGGTGAACTCGAGGACGACGAGGCGTCCCCCCGGTCTCAGGACCCGGCAGAGCTCGCGGAGCCCGCGGTCGAGGTCCTCGAAGTTCCGGACGCCGAAGGCGGCGGTGGCGCCGTCGAAGGTCGCGTCCGGGAAGGGGAGGCGCAGGCCGTCCGCCCCCGCCTCTGGGATCGGAAAGCCCCGCCGGCGGAACTTCGCCTGCCCGATGGCGAGCATCTCGAACGTGAAATCGGCCGCGACGACGCGGGCGCGCCCGCCGGCGAGCCTGGAGACGGCGAGGGCCAGGTCCCCGGTCCCCGAGCAGAGGTCGAGGTGGACCTCTCCGGGAAGGGGAGCGAGAAGCCGGGCGGCCTCCTTCCTCCAGGCCACGTCGGTCCCGCCGGACAGGAGCCTGTTCAGGAGGTCGTACCGGGGGGCGATCCGGGAGAACATCGCCTGGATCTTTCCCGCGGCCTTGTCGATTCCCGGGGGAGAAGCCTCGCTCACGGGGCGGCACGGTAGCCTCCGGAGGGCGGTCCGTAAAGCGCCGGGGGCGCCTCCGGGCTCGGCCGGGTCGCCGGACTGAGAGCGGGCGGCGCGGGGCGCGACGAAGCCGTCACAGCCCGCTTCCCGGGTTTCGCTTGACAGGCCGCGAGGGGCATCGTATGTTTCCCGGCCCTGCGTGGGTGCGACCTCGCGCACGGTGCGTCCTCCCCGGGAGCCCGGTCTTTCTCAGTGCCCCGGCCGGGTCCTGAATTTCGAGATGAGAAGCGCGGCACGGTGCCCGCTTCCCCGAACCCCGACCGGAGAGCTGAGTTTCCGTGAGTTCCCGAACGCCTCTCCCCAAGATGAACGAGCTCCCGCGGCGCTGGATCGTCGTCGATGCCGACGGCAAGGTCCTGGGCCGCCTCGCAACGTCCGTCGCCATGCACCTGACGGGCAAGTCGAAGCCGACCTACACGCCGTTTCTCGACACGGGCGACTTCGTCGTCGTCGTGAACGCGGAGAAGGTCGCCCTGACGGGCGTCAAGGAGACTGCCAAGCTGTACCGGCGCCACACCGGCTACCCGGGCGGCCTCAAGACGACGAGCGCGGACAAGGTCCGCGCGACCCGGCCCGAGAAGCTCGTGGAGGAAGCCGTCCGCGGGATGCTTCCGAAGACGAAGCTCGGCAAGAAGATGTTCAAGAAGCTGAAGGTCTACGCGGGTCCGAGTCACCCGCACGTGGCCCAGGCCCCGAAGCCGCTGTGAGGCCGGAGGAGAGATCGTGAGCAACCTGCAGTACCACGCGATCGGCCGGCGGAAGGAGGCGGTCGCCCGCGTCTACCTCCGTCCGGGAAGCGGCGCGTTCGTCGTCAACGACCGTCCCTTCGACCAGTACTTCCCCAACGACGTCCTCAAGATGGTCATCCGCCAGCCCCTCCAGCTGACGGAGTCGACGGAGAAGTTCGACATCATCGCCCGCGTCGCGGGCGGTGGGAGCGCGGGTCAGGCGGGGGCGATCCGTCACGGCCTCGCGAGGGCCCTCTGCCTCTTCAACCTCGAGCTTCGGCCGGGCCTGAAGAAGGCGGGTCTCCTCGTCCGCGACTCGCGGATGAAGGAGCGCAAGAAGTACGGCCAGCGCGGCGCCCGCGCCCGGTTCCAGTTCTCGAAGAGGTAGCCATGAGCCAGATCACGATGAAGGAGCTCCTCGAGGCGGGCGTCCACTTTGGGCACCAGACCAAGCGCTGGAACCCGAAGATGAAGAAGTACATCTTCGGGAAGCGCAACGGCATCTACATCATCGACCTGCAGAAGACGCTCAAGTGCTTCCGCGAGGCGGCCGCCTTCGTGACCGAGGCCGCTTCCCAGGGCAAGAACGTCCTCTTCGTCGGGACGAAGCGCCAGGCCCAGGACGCCATCTACGAAGAGGCGAACCGCTGCGGGATGTTCTTCGTCAACAACCGCTGGCTCGGCGGGACGCTCACGAACTTCGTGACGATCCGCAAGTCGATCATGCGGCTCAAGGAGATCGAGGCGATGCTCGCCGAGAACTCCGAGGCCATCCTGACGAAGAAGGAACGCATCCGCATGGAGCGCGAGCGCGCGAAGCTCGCCAAGAACCTCTCCGGCATCACGGAGATGGAGGAGCTCCCGGACCTGCTCTTCGTGATCGACCCCAAGAAGGAGTCGATTGCGGTGCAGGAGGCCAACAAGCTCGGCATCCCGATCGTCGGCATCGTCGACACGAACTGCGATCCGGATCCGATCACCCACGTCATCCCCGGCAACGACGACGCCATCCGCGCGATCAAGCTCTTCACCGGGAAGATCGCCGACGCCGTCCTCGAGGGCCTGCACGCCCAGGAAGAGCGTTTCGTCGGCAAGTCCGCTTCGGACACCGACGACGAGCCGATGCCCGCGAACTTCGTCGTCACGGAGGGCGCGGCCGCCGTGGAGGCGATCGCCGCGAAGGACTCCGCGCCGGCGCAGGCCTGATCCTCGACCGAACCTGATCGAGCCGGGCCGGCGGGAGTCGCGAAAGCCGCGCACCCGCCGGCCCTCTTCACGTCCGGGGGCACCGGGCGCACGAAACCGAGAACGACGCGGCGC
>CALMDF010000105.1 GCA_937864895.1 uncultured Holophagales bacterium
ACCGGCGCGTCGAGCTCGTGAAGCAGTAACCGGAAATGGGGTCAGGCGTGAAATCGTGTATTGTTGAAAACAATACACGATTGCACGCCTGACCACGCGCCTCTCGCGTCCCCCGCCTCCCGGTCAGGGCGACGGAGCCGCCAGCTCCACCTCGCCGTACCAGCCCTTCCCGGCGATCTTCGTGCCGTAAGGCGTCGAGAGTTTCTGCAGGAGCTCGACGATCTGCTGCGCGCGTTTCGTCGAGGCGAGCCGCGGCACGCCGTAGAGCGGCCCCTCGTCGTCGATCGTGACGGGGATCAACTCGATCCTCCGGAGCTTCCCGTCGCGGTACGTCATCCGCGCGACGACACTCTCCATCACCTCGCGGGGGTCGCGCCGGTCCCAGACGGAGACGTTCGTGGGACGGGGCATCTCGGAGTCGCGCTGGTGGGGGAGGTCCGTGGGAATGACTTTCGGCGTCCGGTACTGGTAGATGAAGTTGCTGAGGCTGTAGAAGATCGGCCGGCCGCCGCGGATCTCGATGCCCCGCAGGACATGCGGCCCGCTTCCCAGCACGGCGTCCGCCCCGGCGTCGATCGCCCTGCGGAAGGGGATCTCCTCGTTCGGGGGCGTCCTGTCCTGGATGCCGTAGGCCCGCGAGTGGCTCACGTCGTGGACGTGGAGCGACACCATCACGCTTCCGTTTCGCCGCTTCGCGAGGAGGATGTCCTCCTCCATCGCCTTCACGTCCCGCTCCTGAGGCCCCTCGACCGACTCGACCTTTCCGTCCTCCCGCGCGACGAGGACCGTCGCCGGGTCGATCGTCGCGACGCACGGCCCATCCGGGTCCGTACACCGGTCGCGGTCGGTCCAGTAGCGCATGTAGGAGAGGAGGGCCAGCCGCTCCTTCTGTCCCTGCACCCTCTTCGAGCCGGGCTGGTGCGCCTCGGCGAGCGTACGGCCCGCCCCGGCGTGCGCGATCCCGGAGAGGTCGAGCGCCCGAAGGCACTCCTTCAGCCCCTCGGGGCCGAAGTCGAGGGCGTGGTTGTTCGCCATGCTCACGAGGTTGATTCCGATCGCGGCGACCTCCCAGGCGAAATCGCGCGGGGCCCTGAAGTTGTAGAAGACCTTCTGGAGCTCGGGCCGCTCGTTGATCGAGAACTCGAGATTCCCGATCGCGACGTCCGACTCCTGGAGGATCCGGAGAAGGTTCTTCCGCTCCGGCTGTTCGAGGTGGCTGATCCGCTCGTTGAAGATCATGTCTCCGACGGCGGTGACGACGACGTCCCCCGGCTCCTCGCGAAGGAGCGCCGAGACGCGCGCGTCCCAGTCGACCTTCTCCGGCGCCTCGGCGGGCCGGATCTGGCGTTCGTAGACCGACCGCCCCTGGTCCCACCGGGGAGCCTCCGACGAGGCGTTCCCCGCGATACCGAGTCCGGCCAGGAGAACCAACGCCGGGGTCAGGCGTGCAATCATGTATTGTCTCTTCCCTTTTCTAATAATACACGATTTCACGCCTGACCCCGGCTCTCAGCGGCGGGTGCGAAGGTCGTAGGTTTCGCCGGGGAGGAGGAGGTGGAGGCGGAGGTCGCGGACGCCGAGGAGGTCCTGGCCGGTGTCGCGGGGATGGCGGGAGAGGCGGGAGCCCTTTGCGTCGAAGACCATGACGCCGCTCCGGCCGAGGACCTGGAGGGTGCCGTCGGGGCGGACCCAGATTGCGGTCTCCTCGTCGACGCCCACCCCGAGGAGGGCGGGGTTCTCGAGGACGACCGAGAGGAGGCGGTTCTGCCGCTGGCGCTTGATGAAGTGCTGGTCGACGACGACGTCGGGAGGGAGGAAGCCGAGGCCGGCCCAGAGCTCGACGCTGCGGGTGGCGACCTGCGTGAAGACCCCCTCGCCGGTGATCATCCGGTCGCTCTGGCAGGCCGTGCCGGCGGAGGTCCCGCCGACCACGGCGCCGCTCGCGAAGGCGGCCACGATCGCGTCGCCGACGGGGGTGCCGAGGAGGGCGTTCGTGATCCGGATCTGGTCCCCGCCGCCGAAGAAGATGCCGCGGGCGTTCCGCGCGAGCACGGCCCAGTCGGCGCGGCCGGCGTCGGCCCTGCTGCGGATGCGGAGGGAGACGGCGTTCGTGCAGCCGTGCTCTTCGCGGAAGAGCTTCTCGTAGTAGTCCGCGGTGTCGGGCTCGGAGGAAGCCGTCGGGATGGCGACGATCGGGGCGTCCCTGCCGCCCGCCAGCTCGACGAACTTCGCCATGACCTCGGGCGGCTTGTCACCTCCGCCGATGAGGACGAGGTGCCCCCTCGCGGGCGCGTCGCCCGCGAGGGCGGCGGCGGAGAGGGCGGCGAGCAGGGCGATCGACAGCAGGGGGAGGAGGCGGGAGCGTGTCATCCGGTTCCCTCGGCCGCCGGTCGGGTCTTGCCGGCGCGGGGCGGCCGTCGCGCCGGGAAAAGAGGGGGGGCGGCCACGGGCCGCCCCCCTGCGAAACGGAGGGAGGAGGGAGGGCTAGAAGCTGAAGCGCGCGCCGAGCCGGAACTGGCGCGGGGTCTCGATGCTGAGCGTGGCTCCGTAGGTCGAGTTCTTGCGCCACGTGCCGCTGCGATACTCGCCGTAGTAGTCGTCGATGGTGAGGGTCTCCCCGGTGTTCAGGACGTTGAAGCACTCGAGGGAGAGGTCGAGGCGGGTCTCGGCGCCGAGCTTCGTACCCCAGGCGAGCCGGAGGTCGAGGATGTTCCGGGCGTCGAGCTGCTCCGAGCCGCGCTCCGTCAGGAAGATGTAGCGGCCCGAAGCGGAGTTGCCGTCGAGGTAGCGCCGGACGTTGCCCTGGGGGGTCCAGTAGGTGCCGGAAAGGTAGGTGTACTGGCCGCTCGCGGCGAAGCCGAGCGGCAGGTCGACGGAGCCGGAGACCTTGAACTCCCACTCGTTGAACGAGGAGTCCATGTTCCCGTAGGCGTTCACGAGGCCGTTCCGGTCCTCGAGCTCGGGGGCATAGCCGTTGTTCTTGAGGACGTTCCCCTTCAGGTCCGTCCAGACGAGCGAGGAGCGAAGCTGCCAGCCCTGGCTGTAGCGCTTGTCGAAGCGGACGACGAAGGAGTCGTAGTCCCGCTCTCCCGGGTTGCCGGTGGTCAGCGACCAGACCGGGTCGCCGTTGAGGCTCCAGACCTCGAGCTCGCCGCCCGCGATCGGGTTCGGGATGCCGGTCACGCGCTCGTAGTCGTCGTTCGTGTTGACCATCCCCATGAGGCTGCGGAAGCGCCGGTTGATGTAGTCGGCGCCGATCGCCATGTCCCTGCCGAGCTGGTGCTCGATCGTGAGGAGTGCTTCGTCGACGTACGGGTGGTCGATGTTCCCCATCGTCGCGTAGTCCGGCACGGAGGCGCCGCAGTCGCCCCAGGCGCTGCCGTCCCAGTAGCAGTCGCCGTCGGGGATCGAGGCCTCTCCCGACGCCTCGCGGTCGTAGAGGTAGGTGTACATCGAGGAATGGTAGCGGCCCCAGTGAGCCTTGAGGGCGAGCCTGGCGTTGCCGAGGACGTCCCACGCGAAGCCGATGCGCGGGTCGACGAAGTCGGCCTCGTAGACGTCGGCGTCGCCGAAGCCCTCTCGCCAGCCGCCCTTGTAGTTCGTGTACCGCAGGCCGTAGTTGAGGGTGAAGCGGTTGATCCGCATCGAGTCCTGCGCGTAGGCGGTGAAGCCCTCGTTCTCGGCGTTGACGTCGTACTCGCCGTAGCCCGTCGAGCGCTCGTACCAGCCGCAGGTCGGGTCCTTCAGGTAGTTCGCGATCTGCTCTTCCTCGGTGTCACCCGGGCAGAGCGTCGAGTCGTCGAAGTAGGTGTACCCGCCGTTCCGGCGCCAGTTGTCGGTCGTGGAGGCCTTCTCGTAGAGGATCCCGATCTTGAACGAGTGCGAGTCGCTCTGCCCGAAGAGGCCGTCCTTGAAGAGGCTCCAGTTGACGTCTCCCGTCACCTTGTGCCGATGGTTCAGCTCCTGGATCCCCTGGTTCACGAGGGCGTAGCCCGTGTACCCGTAGTAGTCCTCGTGCCCGGCGGTGCCGTGCCCGTTGTAGGGGAGGAAGTCGTCGTTGCCGTCGTAGCCGGTGACCTTCACGTTGAGGAAGCTCGACGAGCTGAGGATCGACTCCCAGTTCACGCCGAACGTCGCGTTCGGGCCGTCCTGCTTCGAGGTGGCCTCGGGGAACGTGTACCGGTCGATGCCCCGCCGCTCGTTCGTGACCTTGTCGTACTCGCCCATCGCGAAGATCCGGTTCTTCTCGTTCAGCTGGTAGGTCAGCTTGCCGAGGAAGCGGGGGATCTTCCGGTCGGACGTGTCCATCGCGCCGACGGGCGTCGTCTCCTGGTGCCAGTACTCGACGCTGCCGAAGAACCAGAGCTTGTCCTTGGCGATCGGGCCGCCGAGGCTGAGGGCGTAGTCCTCGAAGGTGAAGGTCTCGTCATCCGTGTCGGGCGAGTTGTCGGAGACGAACGAGTCGGGCTGGTAGTAGGCCTCGAGCACCCCCTTGAACTCGTTTCCGCCCGACTTCGTGACGCCGTTGACGACGGCGCCGGTGTAGCCGCCGTACTCGGCGTTCGCGCCGAGGCCGGCAACCTGGATCTCCTCCATCCACTGGATGCTCGGGAGGAGCCAGTAGTTGCCGCTCGCGGCGTCGCCGACGTTGACCCCGTCCATCGTGAAGGCGTTCTGGTTCGAGGTGGTGCCGCCGTAGGCGAGCATGCTGCTGCTGCTGGCCGAGGCCGACGAGTCGATGTTGACGCCCGGGGCCGACGCGAGAACCTGGTAGTAGTTGCGCGGGACGGCCTGCTTGTTGATGAAGTCCCCGCCGAAGCTCGTGGAGACCTTGTTCTCGACGACGCTCACGATCGGCGACTCGGCCGTCACGACGGCTTCGGCGGTGACGGAAGCGAGCGGGAGGAGGAGGTCGACGGCCATCGCCTGGCCCAGGCTCACCCGGATCCCGTCGCGGCGGACTTTCTTGAAGCCCTGGAGCTCGGCCTCGATGGAGTAGCTGCCAGGAGGCAGCGCGGGGAACCTCCAGCTGCCGCGGACGTCGGTGGTCGTCGTCATGCGGCCTTTCACGAGGGCGTTCGAGATGGCCGTGACCAGGACGCCCGGCATGACGCCGCCTTCGGCGTCCTTGACGGTCCCCTGGACGCTGCCGGTGACCGTCCCCTGGGCGTTCGCGACGCCGGAGAGCCCGATCAACAGGATCAGGGCGGCTCCCACGACCATGGAGAGCTTGCGTGGCATGACTCCTCCTCCTTCCCGGGATCGGGCGGCGCCCGAGGACCCGTGGGCAGAAATTGCGTTCCGTTCGTTCGATTCCCGCCGCTTCCGCGCCGGGCGCTTCATGGGTGGTTCCTCATGGCGACGAGGAGGGTCCGGCCCGCCTCCTCGACGTGCCGCTTCATGGCCGCGGCGGCCCGCTCGGGGTCGTGCGCGGCGAGGGACGCGATGATCTCGGCGTGCTCCTCGGCGTCGGGAGCCTCGCGCTCGGGGAGCGAGCTGACGGCGATCTTCGGCACGTTGCTCCAGAGCATGGTCGGGAAGGCGGACCAGAGGTTGCCGAGGGTCCGCGCCAGGAAGGGCCGGCGGGACGCGGTGATGATCGCCTCGTGGAACCTGCGATTCAGGTCGCGGTATTCCTTGAGACGCGCCGGGACCTCGCACCCGAGCATCCGTTCGTGGAGCGAGGTGAGCTCCTTCAGCTCCTCGGGGGTGATCGCCGTCGCGGCGTGGCGGGCCGCCATCGGTTCCAGGACGGCACGGCTGGCGTAGAGGTCCTCGGCGTCCTCGATCGAGAGCGTGACGACGCGGATGCCGCGGTACGGCACGTGCTCGAGGAGCCCCTCGGACACGAGCTGCTTGAGCGCCTCGCGCACGGGAGTCTGGCTGACGCCCTCCTCGCGGGCGACGCTCTCCTGACGGAGCCAGTCGCCGGGACTGCGGCGCCCGTCGAGGATCTCGGTGCGAAGACGGTCTGCGACCCACTGACGAAGCTGTCGGTGCTTCTCGGTTCCCGCTCGCCCCTGCATGATGTTCTCTACATTATATATTTTGTTTCGGGTTGTCATCTGGAATCGCAAATTGCTGACGGGTAGTTGTTTATGAGCTGCTTTCCGGAATCTCGGCCGGGGCAGGACGAGGCGGGCGAATGAAGTCGAGCGGGCGGCGAAGTGCCCGTTGCAGGACGTGTCTCAGCACGCCCCCCAGCTCGCCCGACGGCATCTCGTAGGCGCGGGCTGCGTTCATGAGCGAGAGCGCGAACGCGACCGAGAGGTTCAGGACGAACATGACCCCGATCCCGGCGAGGCCGCGCAGGAAGGCCCCGTCGTCGAACCACCTTTCGCCCAGGCTCGAAGCGGCGAGCGCGAGCTGCCCGGTCGAGAGCGTGACGTGGCGGACGTCGAAGGGGATGCCGAAGAAACGCCCCACGGCGGGAGCGAAGCCGAGCAGGAACCCGAGCGCGACGTTCGTGGCCCAGCCGGACGCGTTCCTCTCGAGAGCGTCGGCGACCCGCCTCATCCGCGCCGGACCGAAAACCCTGCCGAGCGGGTGGCGAGCGATCCCCTCCGGGAGGCGGTGATACGTCGACCAGTTCTCGAACCAGCCGCCCGCGAGGCTCCCCATCCAGAGGAGGACGCCGGTGAGGGCGGCGAAGAAGATCGTCCCGCTGTCGAGCGGGCTCAGGACGAGGAACGTCTCCTTCGCGGTCTTCTCGTCCACCCACGGACGTCCCGCAAGCAGGAGCCAGCCGCCGACGAACACGGCGGCGCCGACGCCGACCGTCGCCACGTTGGAGATCGCGGCCGCGAGCTGCGAGCTCGTGAGCCGGGCGAAGAAGCCGGCGATCCTCTCCTCGCGGTCCTCCCCCTTCGCCTCCCGCATGATCTGCGCGAGGGCCGCCGCGGTCATCGCCGGCTGCTTCGTCGCGAGGACGAGGCCGAACGACTGCATGAGGAGGAAGCTGACGGCGTAGTTCAGGCCGTAGAGAAAGCTCTCCGGGAAGGCGGCGAGGTGCCATTCGTGGACGAGCATCTTGAAGGCCGCGGTGAGGACCGTGAGCGCCCCGCCCCCCGCCGCGGCGAGCCAGATGTGCCGGTACTCCGAGGGGGTCCCCGCGACGTAGTGCTCGCCCGTCTTCCCCGTCCGGTCGACGATCTTCCGGTCGAGGAGGTGCAGGTTCCACCGGACGAGGTGGAGGATGCTCTTGTCCTCGTGGGCGAGGCGGACGAGGCGGGAGAGGAGACGGTGAATCGCCCGGGAGCGTTCGGGGCCGTCGCCGCCCTCCATCACGTCGGCCATGAGAGCCGTCCGCGTGAGGCACCGGTCGATGACCTCGAGGCCGAAGACGACGTCGACGCTGACCCCGGCGTCCTCGAGGTGGCGCTGGATGACCCGGACCTCCTTGCGGCAGGCCCCCGAGTCCTTGTTGAACGCCTGGAGCGCCGCCGCGGTGTCCCGGCCGCTCGTCCACGCGTCGAGGAGGGCGTCGCCCGACCTCAGGATCCGGTGGAACGGCGAGGCGAAGACCGGCCCCGCGTTACAGCGGCACCTGAGCTCGCGGGAGAGGCCCTGCGCCTGGATCCGGCTCAGGAGGAGCCGGAACCCGTCCGCGAACCCGCGGGAGACGGCCGCCTTCGCTTCCTCCGAGAGGCCCCCGTCGAGAAGCCGGACGAAGCGGTGGACCTCCGAGAGGGGCCGGTCCGCGAAGGTCTCGACCTCGTCCCCCGACTCGAAGATCCGCGAGACGAGGGCGGAGAGGTCGTGGGCGTCCCGCGGCGAGGGGACGAGCCGGGCGGAGATCCTCTCGCCCAGCTCGGAGAGAAAGCCCCGGTCGCTCGGGATTCCGACCTCCCCGAAGAGGGAGGTCCCGTCGGCTTCGGCGAGGAGGGCCGACAGGGCCCCCAGGAAGCGCTCCCGGCTCCCAGGGGATGCCTCGACCGACGTGAGCAGCGAACCGACGGGCACCTTCGACCCGGAGCCGTCGTCGGACCACCTCGTCTCGCGGACGAGACGGACGAGGGTGTCGGCGCGCTCCTCCGGGGTTGCCGCAGCGAGAAACGGCTCGAGGGGATCGTTCACGGTGGGCGGGAGGATAGCCTTCCTTCGAGCCGCGATCGAGAGGCGGTCGTCCGAAAGAGCGAGCTCGACGACGGAATTCCGGCCGGCCGGGACGATGCTCGCCCGGACGTGCGCGAGGCCGTCCGCGGGCGTGCGGCGGCGGGGCGTCCGGCGGATAATCGCGGGGTGCCTGCGAACCTGACGCCGCAGTACCACGACGCCGAGGAGAGGTTCAAGGCGGCGTCCTCGCACGACGAGAAGCTCGCGGCGCTGCGCGAGATGATCGCCCTCCTCCCGAAGCACAAGGGGACCGAGAAGCTCTTCGCCGACCTGAAGAAGCGGCTCGCCAAGCTCGAGAGCGAGGTGGAGCACGCCGCCCACGGCGGGCGCCGCGCCGACCCGGGGCACGTGAAGCGAGAGGGGGCGGGGCAGTGGGTCCTCCTCGGCGAGCCGAACGCGGGGAAGTCGTCGCTCCTGGCGGCGCTCACGCACGCGCACCCGGAGATCGGGGAGTACCCGTTCACGACGCGGGCGCCGCAGCCCGGGATGATGCCGTTCGAGGAAGTGCAGGTGCAGCTCGTCGACACGCCGGCCGTCGCCGAAGGGCACACCGAGCCCTATCTCACGAACCTCGTCCACAACGCCGACGGCGTCCTCCTCGTCCTCGACGTGACGGCGGACGACGGCGAGGCCGCGGCCAAGCTCCTCCTCGACCTCCTGGAGCGCTCGCGGGTCTGGCCGCGGGTGAGGCCGGTGCCGGCCGACGCCCCTCCGTTCCTCGCCGTGCGGCCCGTGATCGCCCTCGGCAACAAGAGCGACCTCGACGACGGGACGTTCGCCCAGATCGCCCGCGAGGCGATCGGTAAGGACCTGCCGTTCCACCCGGTCTCAGCCCTGTCGGGCCAGGGACTCGACGAGCTGAAGCCGCTTCTCTACCGGGAGCTGAGGCGGGTGCGCGTCTTCGCCAAGGAGCCGGGCAAGAAGCCCGACCTCGCGTCACCCTTCGTCCTCCCGGAGGGAGCCACGGTCCACGACCTGGCCGAGCGGGTCCACAAGGACGTCGCGGCGGCCCTCCGCTTCGCGCGGATCTGGGGGCACGCGAAGTTCGACGGACAGCAGGTCGACCGGCAGCACGTCCTGGCCGACCGCGACGTCGTCGAGCTCCACTCGTAGGGCGGGGCGTCAGCCCTTCTCGGCCTCCAGCTCCACCTTCGCCTTCGCGAGCTCAGCCCTCTTCGCCTCGTCGACCTCCGGGTAGGCGAGGTCCATCTTCTCGAGCGCGTCGATGACCGCCGAGGCGACGGCGAGCCGCGTGAACCACTTGCTGTCCGCGGGGACGACGTACCACGGGGCCCAGGGTGTCGCCGTGGCGCGGATGGCGTCCTCGTAGGCCGCCATGTAGGAGTCCCAGTGCTTGCGCTCGGCGACGTCGCCCAGCGCGAACTTCCAGTTCTTCTCGGGCTCGACGAGCCGGTCGAGGAAGCGCTTCTTCTGCTCCTTCTTCGACACGTTCAGGAAGAACTTCACGACGACGATGCCGTTGCGCGAGAGGTAGCGCTCGAAGGAGGCGATGTCCTCGTAGCGTTCCTGCCAGACGTGCTTCGACAGCACCTCGGGCGGGAGCTTCTGCCCGGCGAGGATCTGCGGGTGGACCTTCACGACGAGGACTTCCTCGTAGTACGAGCGGTTGAAGATGCCGAGCCGGCCGCGTTCCGGCAGGCACTTCGTCGTCCGCCAGAGGAAGTCGTGGTCCAGCTCCTCGGCCGACGGGGCCTTGAACGAGTAGACCTGGCACCCCTGCGGGTTCACGCCCGAAAGGACGTGCTTGATCGTGCCGTCCTTGCCGGCGGCGTCCATCGCCTGGAAGATCAGGAGGAGGGCGCGCTTGTCCTGGGCGTAGAGCCGGTCCTGGAGCGAGGCGAGGAGCTCGACGCCCTTTTCGAGCAGCTCGGCGGCGTGGTCCTTCTCGAGCTTCAGGCCCCCGGTGTCGGCCGGGTCGTAGTCCTTCAGCCGGAACTTCTTTCCGCTCTCGACGCGGTACGGACGCGACAGCTTCGCGGCCTTGCTCATGACGGCCTCCTTCAACGACGGCCGAAGACTTCGACGACCGCGCCCCGGCGGCCCAGGGACTTCGCCTCGTAGACGAAGTCGATCCGCCGGATGATCCGGTTGGCCCCGCGCAGGTCGATCGCGCGCGACTGGCCGCCGGCGGGGATGACGTCGCGGACCTCGAGGTCGTCCGAGGTCCCGGCGCCGTAGACGACGCTGACCTTCACGAACCGGACGGCCGACCGCTTCACGCCGATCCGAATCGCGTCGAAGGAGCCCTCGGAGGCCGTGACCTCTATCGAATCCCTTTCGACCTTGTCGGTCACGTGGCGCTGGCCGAGGAAGACCCACTTCTCGGCCGCGGCGGGAAGGGCCGTCAGAAGAAGCGCGAGCGCGAGGAACGGGGCGAAGAGTCGGGTACGGGTCATGGCAGCTCCTTGTGCCGGCTCGGGCCGGCCGCTTTCAGACTTTCTCTCCCTCGACGTACGGCGAGCGCAGCTCGACGGGATCGCGGAGCTTCCTCGCCCGGAGGTTCACCATCCCGACCGCGGTGAAGACCGAGCCGAGGGAGAAGATGACGTCGAGGGCGACGTTCTGCGCGAGGACGGCACCGTAGGACCCGAAGGCCTTCGTCGAGCGCTCTCCCTCCACTCCCTCGAGCTTGTCGTGGATCTCGTGTGTGCTCTTGGCGACGAGGAAGAGCCCGCCGACGATGAGGACAGAGTCCCTTCCCGAGATGACCTTCGTCAGGACGGTGAAGAGCGGGGCCGTCAGGCCCATGACCCAGGAGATCGAAAAGAGCAGGAGGACCCTCGAGACGAGGGCGAGGCCGAGGCCGATCCGGTAGGCCTCTTTCCGCTGCTCGGCCGGGAGCTTCTCGACGAGGATCGAGATGAAGACGATGCTGTCGATTCCGAGCACGAGCTCGAGAGCGGCGAGCGTCAGGAACGCGATCCATCCCTGCGCCTCGAAGATCCACCCCATTCTCTATCACTCCGAAAGGAGGCTTGGCTGACGCGGAGTCTACCCGCCCGGGGTGGACGCCGGCAGTGTCCCGGCGAACGCACGGGCGACCGCGACGGCCGCGCCCTCTTCCCGGGCCGGGCCCGTCCCCGCGACGAGGCGGACCTCGGCCCCGGCGGCGCGAAGGGCCTCGGCGAAGAGCCGGTGCATCTCGTCGCGGCGGTCTCCGCGGTCCCTCGGGGCGTCGGGCTCCCAGGGGAGGTCGGCGGCGCAGAGGAGGT
>CALMDF010000106.1 GCA_937864895.1 uncultured Holophagales bacterium
GAGGTCGACCTTCGCCTCGCCGTTCCCGCCGTGCCCGGTCTCCCCGCGGGCCTTCTCGGCGCCGTCGCGGAAGTCGCGGAGGACGCCCTCGACGTTGAATCCCGTCTCCCAGCGCGGGCGCACGGCGTCGCCGGGCGTGGCGTACGGGGCCTCCCCGGGATCTCCTTCTCCGCCCCCGGGCGCCCCGCCGCGGCGCGGGAGGTCCGCAGGGAGCGGGGTCTTCCCGGGCGGGACGAGGGCGACGAGCCGCCAGGACCCCCTGCCGGGGCGCGGCGCCCCGTCGAGGCTCGTCCTCGTGATCGTCACGGCGGCGGGCTCTCCCTCGCGGAGGAACCCGGCCCCGAAGTCGACGCTCGCCTCGACGGAGACGAAGCCCAGCCTCACGGCCCGGGTCGCGCTCCGGGTCTCGCCCCCCTCGTCGACGACGTCGGCGCTCACGACGTAGCGCCACGTCGTTTCGTTCCCCTTGCCGGCGGTCTCGTCGGCCTCGGGCGTGAAGGCGACCGTGAACTTTCCGTCGGAGCCGAGCGTCGTCGCGCCCGACGCGATCGCCTGGGCCTTCGCCGGGGCGCCCCAGCCCCAGAACGACCACCACCAGGGGCGCAGCGTCTCGCGCGTGACGCGCCACTTCACGTCGCCGCTCGCGACCGGGAGGCCGAAGTAGTACTTCGCCTCGCCCTCGAGCGTCGCCTTCCGGTTGAGCCGCATCGGCTCCTTCGGCTCCAGGAACGCCACCTCGAACGTCGGCCGCTTGTACTCCTCGACCCGGACGGGCGTCGACCCCGGGAGCGAGCTCTCGAGCCGCCACACGCCGAGGAGCCTCCCCGTCGGGACGACGATCTCGCCCGCGGCCGTGCCGAACTCGTTCGTCGTCACGGTCCGCGTCTCGACCCTCTCGCCGTTCGGGTCGACGAGCCACACGGTCACCGGGGTCCGGGCGGCGGCCCGGAACCTCGCGTCGGCCTGCGAGCCGTCGTAGGCGAGGACCTTCCAGGAAAGCTTCTGGCCCGGGCGGTAGATGCTCCGGTCGGTGTAGAGGAGCGAAGCCGTCCGCGCTCCCGGCTCTCCCTGCCGGTAGAAACCCACCTGCTGCCCGTCGAAGGTGACGTGCGGCCCCTTCTTCGCGAGGAGGTGGAAGCTCCCTCCCCTCTCCCGCCACGAGAACGACACCGTCCCGTCGGCGTCCGACCTCTTCGCCTCGTCCCGCCGGTGCCCCTCGCGCCAGTCGAAGCGCCAGAGCGTCACGTCGGCGCCCGCGACGGGCTTCCCGGTCTCGCCCGACAGGACGCGCGCGGCGACGGCGCCCGTCACGGCCTCCTGCCTCACGACGAGGACGAGGTCCGAGACGAAGAGGTTCGTCCCGACGACGACGTTGTCGGTCGTCCCGAAGTCCTCGCGGGCCGACGCCAGGACGACGTAGAAGCCGGGCTCCTTCACCGGGGGCGTGACGAACGTGCGGTGGGTCTCGAAGTCGGGCGTCGGGGGCAGGCTCGACGTCCACTCCGCCGCCGGCCTCGTCGAGACGAGCTTGCGCATGTCGTCGGAGGTCGGGAGGGCCGACCAGTCCTTCGAGCCCTCGATCTTCTTCTCCACGTCCATCTTCACGGCGCGGAAGTGGAGCGCGCCGAGGTTCCGGTGGGAGACCTCGATGGACCTCTTTCCCGGGCCGTCGACCGACATCGCCTGGAGGCGGTACTCGGGCGCCTCGATCGCCTTCACGAGCGCGAGACAGCGCTGGCCGCCCGGGGACGAGGGGTACGCGGCGCGTCCCTCCTCGGCCTCCTGCCGGGCGTCGACGTGCCGGTTCGGCCCGCTTCCGAGCTGGTGCAGCCCCGCCACCTCGGCCTTCCCCATCGCCCACCAGGAGATCGACCGGAACTCGGGAAGCCGGCCTTCCAGGTCCTTCCGGATCCGGACGCGGTCCCGCTCCTCGGTGAACGAGGCCGCGAGCCGCCGCGCGCGCTCGAGGCGGGCCTCGAGAAGCGCACCCTTCCTCCCGGCCCCGGTGTGCCACCTCTCGAGGTCGGAGAGGACGGACGCGATCTTCACGAGCGGGTGGACCGCCGGCGCCGACAGGTCGATCCCGGCTCCCTTCGGCGGATCGCCCGCGAGGAGCGCTCCGAGGTCGAGGCGCCAGACCTCGTTCGACTGCTCCGGGGTCCATCCCGCCGTGTCGGCGAGGAGATCCACGAGGAGGTAGCTGACGGCGTCGCGGAGAGTGCCGCGGATCTCCTTCGGGTAGTCGTTCGACTCGAGGACGAGCTCGGCCGCAGACACCGGCTCTTTCCCGAGGGCCTCGCGCATCCCCCAGACCTCGAGCGCCGCCCTCTGCGCCTCGGCCAGGATCTGCTCACGCGTCCAGGCCTTCAGGTCGACCGCGTCCTTCGTGTCCACGCGCTCCCGCTGGCCCACCTCCCACGAGTAGGCCCGCTGGTACGTCACGAGAGAGTGCCCGTAGAGGAGCGAGAGCTGGGCCCGGTGAAGGGGGCCTTCCGGCCAGGGTTCCTCGCGGAGCCGCCGGACGGCCGTCTCGTAGCCGTGGAGCCCGATCCTGAGCTGCGTCACGGTGACGAGGGCCTTCGTCCACTCCGCCCCGTTCCTCCTCGCCTTCGCGTCGGCGAGGAGATTCTCGGCGGCCTTTGCGGCCTCCTCGAGCTTCTGCTCGCCGACGAGGCGGTCGACTTCCTTCCACGAGGCGCTGGCCTGAGGCACGGGCTTCACTCCCTTCTCCTTCGAGGCCGGCGGGGCGAGGGCGAGGGCGCCTCCGGCGAGGAGGACGACGACGGCGGTTGCGGCGAGGATGGTCCTGCGGCGGGGGCGCGGCTCGGTCGTCATGGCGGGAGATTAGACCGCCGCGACCCGGTCCGGTTCCCGGCCGGGCGTTCCGGGACTCAGAACGCGATCGTGAGGTACGCCACCGGTCCGCTGAACCTGTACTCGAACTCCACGGTGCCCTTCTCCCTCTCCTCCTCGAAGGTGATGTCCGTGAAGTCCCAGACGGCGCCGATCCCGAAGTGCTCGCCGAAGTAGACGTCCAGCCCGGCGCGGGCCGAGAGCATCTTCCCCTGGTAGTCGGAGATCGACGCCTTCATCCACCGGACCCGGCCGTGGGCGAAGAACCCCGGGAGAAGCGTGTACCTGAGGTGGGCGCCGACGGCGGGGATCGGGGCGACGAGGTCGGTCGACTCCTCGGCGACCGCTCCCGCGCCGGTCCCCCCTCCGCCCGACACCGACCCCGCGGCCTCGACCGACCAGCGGTTGAAGAACGAGGAGACGCCGATCCCCAGCCCGATCTCGGCCTCTCCCGTGTTCACGAAAGAGTACGAGTAGTAGGCCTCCACGACGTCGACCTTCGACGACGTGTCGACCGAGGCGCCCACGTCGTACACCTGGTCTCCCCAGACGATCTGTCGCGACAGAGTGTTCTCGTTGCGCCTCCGCATCGTCAGGTAGCCGAAATCGACCCTCCCGTGGCGGCCGAATCGCCAGTATCCGTCGAGGCGGAAAGTCGCCTTTTCGTCGTCCATGCCGAGGTCGTCTTCGAAGCTGATCTCCGTGCCGCTGCCGCCGCCCGACGGGTCGAGCCGGACCGTCGTGTCGAAATTCATGAAGAAGCCCCCGAAGTCCATCCGGAGGCGCTCGTCCATTCCCTTCACCTGCCCGTACGACTGGGCGAGAAGGGGGGTGGAGAAGGCGAAAACGGCGACGAGAAGCGAACGGAGCAGGCGAAGCATGATCCGGTTCCTTTCCGCGCGAAGGGCGCACGCCGGGTTCCGGTCATTCTGCCAGACCCCGCTGGTCGTCTACGAGAGGCGGAAGGCGGCGGCGGCGAGGATCGGGCCGTTGCGCTCGGCGCGGCCCGCGAGCGTCCTCACTGTGGCGGCCCAGCCGCGGCCCCGCGGAATCTGGGGCGACCAGTCCTGGACCTGGATCCCCCGGAGGTTCGCGCGGCCCTTGAGGAGGGCCTCGGCCCACTCGGGCTTGGACTGCCCCGAGAGGTCGATCGCCGACGCGGCGAACGCGCCCTCACGGCGGTGGAGGAAGAGGACCCCTTCCCCGGTGAAGCCCGACTTCTCGAGCTTCACGAGGGCGGCCCGTCCCCGCGGCCCGTCCTCGAGCTCCTGGAAGATCCCCTCCACGAGCGGGTGCCCGGAGGCGAAGAAGTCGAGCTCCTCGCGGAGGACCGCCTCGGCGCGATCGAAGCTGCCGAGGTACCGGCTCCCGCCCGGGACGCCGGGAAGGTGCTCGAGGAGGGCGTCGCCGCCGAACTCGAGGTACCAGGTGCGGACGCCGGCCTTCTCCGCGACGTCGAACCCGTAGAGCTCGCACGCGCCGATGACGAATTTTTCCATGGCGGCGTCGAGCCCGGCGGGGACGCGGGAGAGGAGGCCGCTCGCGAGGTCGGGCCGGTAGCCCTCGGCGTGGAGGTGGTGGTAGGCGGCCCGCTGCCGCGCCTGCGCCGCCCCTCGGACTTCCGCAACGAGCTCGCTCACGGGCAGCCCCGAGAGACCGCGGGCGGAAGACTTCTCGGCCCTGCGGATCGCGGACTCGACGTTCGAGAGGGAGCGCTCGAGCCCGCCGAGCGGCTCGCGGAAGAGGCCGATCCGCTCGTAGAGCTCGACGAGGTCGCGATAGAAGCCCTTCGGCGGGCGGAAGTAGACGATCTCGACCCGCTCCTTGCGGCTGATCCGGTCGAGGCGGCCGATCCGCTGCTCCACCTGCGCCGGGTCGAGCGGAAGGTCGAAGAGGACGAGCCGCCGGCAGAATTCGAAGTTCCGCCCTTCCCCTCCGCACTCGGTCGAGAGGAGGAACGTCGGGCCCTTCGGCCTGCGGAACTCGGCGACCTCGAGGTCCCGCCGCTCGGCCGAGAGCTCCTCGTGGAAGACGGCGACCCGCTTCCTCGTTTCGCGCTCGAGGAGCGTCTTGAGCGACTGGAGCGTCGGCAGGTCGTGGCAGAAGACGAGGGTTTTCCCCTCCTCGATCCCTCCCGGCGCGAAGCTCTTCGCCATCCCGACGACCCACTCCACCCTGGGGTCGGCGGCGTCGGCCTTCTCGTCTCCCGAGAGGGACTGCGCGGTGGGGGCGCGGTCCAGCTCGACGGGGAGGGGGACCCGCGGCGGCAGGCCGCCGATGTCGACCCGGCGCGTCGCGCTCGTGCAGGGCGGGAGCGGCTGGTTCTCGGCGAGCGCGGCGAGGAACTCCTTCTCGGAGCGGTAGGCGTCGGGACGCACGAGCTCGAGGAGGCGGAAGAAGCCGGACGTGTCGGCCTCGAGAGGCGTGGCCGAGAGGAGGAGAAGGTGCTTCGACGTCCGCGCGAGCGGCGCCGCGGCCCTCTGCGCCTCGGCGTCCAGGGCGAGGCGGTGCGCCTCGTCCACGACGAGGAGGTCGAGGCCGGCCTCGACCGCCTTCTGCGCGAGTCCCGGTTCGGCAACGAGGTCCTCCAGCGCGATGACGGAGCGGCGGTGGGCCTCGAAGGGGTTGAACTCCGGCCCGTGGTCCTTCGCGACGTCGGCCCGCCTCTTGTCGTCGAGGAGGACGAAGACCTGGTGGAACTTCCTCCAGAGCTCCCCGAGCCACTGGACGGTGAGCGTGGACGGGGCGACGACGAGGACGCGGTCCGCCCTCTCGGTCCTCACGAGCCGGGAGAGGACGAGGCAGGCCTCGATCGTCTTCCCGAGCCCGACCTCGTCGGCGAGGAGCCACCGGACCGGCTCGTAGGCCGTCGCCCGCTCCGCCACGTGCAGCTGGTGCGGGTGGATCTCGATCCTCCCGCCGAGGAAGGAGCCGAGCCCCTTCGCCTGCCTCATCCGCTGGAGGAAGAGGCCGTCGAGGCGGTTCCGGAACGCCGCCGCCCGGTCGACGTCGAGCCCCGCGAGGCGCTCGACCGGGTCCTGGGGAATCTCCGCGGGCCAGAGGACCGCGTCCTCGATCTTCCGGCCGTCGGTCGTCGTCCAGAGCGTCGAGCCGCGCTCCCGGGAGGCGAGTGTCACGACTTCCCCGCTCTCCTCGATCCTCGCGTCCCGGCCGGCCGAAAGCTCGAGCGGCTTCAGGCCCGCGTCGCCCGCCCCGAAAGTGAGGCGCTCTCCCGAGCGTGGAAAGAAGACGACGATCCTGCGCGCCGCCACCTCTTCGACCCTTCCGGGCCCGAGGTCGCGGTTGTACTTGTGCAGGACCTTTGTCCCTATGCGGGGCGCCCCGACCGGGGCGGCTTCCCTCGCCATGAGATCGCGAATGGTGCACCGCCAGCCTCCCCGGGGCAAGGCCCCGGGGAAGCCGAGCGGGGTCAACGTGTTACCTGCGGCAGAAAACCCGGAAGTCCATGTCGCCGAACGGGAAGATGGTGTCGGCGTCCTCGAGGATCGTCAGGAACTCGTCGTGGATCTGCCCCGCCTCGACCTGCCGCATCAGCTCGCGGGCCCGGTCGATGTGCCGGAGGATCTGGACCTCGGAGTAGCGGACGGCCTGGCCGGTCTCGATGAGGAAGCCCCAGTCGGAAGCGCCGGCGAGGAAGAGGCAGCGCGCCGCCTGGTCGAGCGCCCGTTTCAGGAGAATGTCGGTCGTTTCGGCGTGGCGGGTGGCGAGGTCGGCCATCTTCCCGATGAGACGGAAGAGGTGCCGGTAGACCCAGGTGTTCGGCTGGTACTCGCGACCCTCGACCCACGTCTGGAAGTAGTCCCCCTTCCCCCAGCTCGACGCGCCGGGCGTCATCCGCTGGTGGTGGGGGTTCTCGGCGAGGTACTCGGAGGGCGTGACCGGGCGGACGACCGACTGGTCCCAGAGGAGCTTGCGGAAGACCGACTCGATGAAGCCCGGGCCCTCCTCCCACCAGTGGCCGAAGAGCTCGGCGTCGTACGCCGACACGACGCAGGGCTTGCGCCCGCCGTGCTTGCCCGCGAAATAGTTCGCCTGCGCCCCGCGCTCGAAGACGAACTGCGCCGCCTGCGCCTCGCGCGTCTCGTCGGCCCAGTCGGGGACGTAGTACCCCTTGCCGCCGAGGTCGACGCCCGCGCCGGTGATCCGGTAGTACTTGATCCCGGTGTTGCGGCGCACGCCCGCCGTCTTCCAGTACTCGGGGAGGTAGTCCCAGTCGGCGTCGTAGCCGAGGTCGCGGTACCACTCCTTGTAGTTCGGGGCGCCGGGGTAGCCGTTCTCGCGCGACCAGATCTTCGCTCGCGTCTCGGGGTCGATCGGGAACGCGGCCGGCCCGGCGGGCGTGATCACGGGGTTCGCCGAGTCGAAGAAGGGGCGCGTGTCGCCCTCGCGGAGGCCCTTCGGGTTCACGAGGAACCACTTGAAGCCCTCCGCCGCGAGGAAGGAGTCGAGGCCCGGGGTCCAGGCGTTCTCCGCGAGCCAGATGCCGCGCGGGCTCCGCCCGAAGACCCGCTCGTACTGCCGCCGCGCCGTCTGGAGCTGCGACCGGATGGCCTCCGGGAAGTCCTTGTAGAGGGGGAGGATCCAGTGCGTCGCCGGGCAGGTGATGACCTCGAGCTTCCCGGCGTTCTGGAAGTCGCAGTAGCCGCGGGTCAGGTCTCCCTCGTAGGCGTCCCACACCTGCTTCGCCGTCCAGAAGCGGGAGAGGATCTGCTCCGCGGCGGCGAGCCACGGCTTGCCGCGGGCGCCGTCGCGCTCGCGCGTCGCCAGCTTGATGCACTCGTCGATGTGCCGGGCCGCCCGGAGCTTCAGGTGCGGGTCCTGCATCATCGAGAGGAGCGGCGGCGTCAGGCTCACCGTGAGGCGGAAGTCGACCTTGTCGCGCTCCAGGTTCCAGAGGACGTGCAGGAGCTGCGTGTAGACGGAGACGACGGCCTCGAAGAACCACTGCTCCTCGAGCCCGACCTCGTACTCGGGGTGCCGCACGAAGGGGAGGTGCTGGTGGAGGACGAGCGACCAGTAGCCCTTCTCCTCGGGCGCGGCGTGGCTCCGGCGCTTCCAGTAGAGGTACTGGTTGAAGCGCCACTGGTCGGGGCCGACGGGAATCTCGACGTCGTTCGGGTGGCTCTCGATGGAAGCCCAGGAGACGTGGACCTCGGCCGGCTCCTCCCTGCCCCGGGGAACGAAGACCGAGTTCGACCGGGCGACCTTCTCGAAGTAGGTCGTCCCGTGCGCCCGGTAGCCGAGCTCGGCGACGTAGTCGCGCCCGCCCGCGGCCTTCACCCAGTAGCAGACCTTGTCGGCGAGGTAGTCGTCCACCTCGAACCAGGAGTTCGCGTTGAAGCCGTCGAAGGAGATGCCCGTCACGTCGTAGACCCTGAGGAGGAGGGAGTTCTTCTCGAAGAAGTCGGGGCCGAAGCGGGCCTTCAGGTCGCCCCGCGCCGCCTCCCCCACCTCGAAGACGCAGTAGAGGCTCTCCGGGTCGCAGGGGACGAGGTAGACGTACGTCTCGTTGTAGTAGTCCGCGAGGAACGGAAGCTCCTTGAGGACCTTCTGGAAGGGCGTGTCGAGGAGGTCCGGGTCGTAGGCGGGGGGCGGGAGCGGGTCCTGCGAGGGACGGTCCACCTTCGCGTGGCCGTCGAAGCCCGGCACGTGGGAGGCCTCGGCGCGCGCCGCCTCCTCGGGGGTCATCACCTCGGCCGGGACGGGTTCGGGCTCGGGGACCGGAGCGGGACTCGGTGTCGAAGGCTCGGTCATGGCCTTGGTCGCCTCCTTCTTCCTGGGGGCCGCCTTCGCCGCAGGCGTCTTTGGCATCTTTGGCGCCTTTGGCGCCTTCGGCATCTTCGCCGCCTTCGCGTCCGCCGTGGCCTTTTTCGGAGCCGCGGGCGCCTTCTTCCCGGGAGTCGCCGCCGGCGGGGCCGGGTCCGCGCCCGCTTCGGCGGGGACCGCCTTCGCCGCGGCAGGGGCCGGGGCCGTCCGGGCCCCGGCTTTCGGGACCCTGGCGGGCTTCTTCGGGGAGGGCCTTTTCGGGACTTCGGGGGCGGCCTCCGGTTTCGGATTCCGGGTCGGTTTCTTTTCCATGGTCCTCGTCCTGATCGTTCGGGTTGTCATGGCCCCGCGAGGACACGATGTCCCGCCGAAGGGCCGAAGGCCGGTCCGTGGCTCCCGGTCTCGGGTCCTTGTCCGGCGACTTCCCGATGATAAGGGATCGCCCGCGGCGCGTCCGCTCAGGCTTCGAGGGCCTGGACGAGGTCGGCGACGAGATCGTCCGGGTGCTCGAGCCCGATCGAGAGCCGGACGAGGTCGGGAGGCGCGGTCGAGTCCTTCCCTTCGCTCGTCGCACGGTGCTCGATGAGGCTCTCGACTCCGCCGAGCGAGGTCGCCCGCGTGAAGAGCCGCGTCCCGCCGACGGCGGCGATCGCCGCCTCCCGCCCGCCCGCGACGTGGAACGAGATCATCGAGCCGAAGGCGCTCATCTGCCGCCGGGCGGTCTCGTGCCCCGGGTGGGAGGCGAGCCCGGGATAGTTGACCCTCGAGACCGCCGGGTGGGCCGCGAGCGCGGCCGCGATGGCGAGAGCCGACTCCGACTGGACGCGCGCCCTCACGGCGAGCGTCCGGAGCCCGCGCAGGACGAGCCACGAGTTGAACGGCGAGGAGACGGCCCCGAGGATCGTCCTCACGTGCCTCACCTTCTCCAGGAGCTCGCCCTTTCTCGCGAAGACGAGCGCCCCTCCCTGCACGTCGCTGTGCCCGCCCATTCCCTTCGTCGTGGCGTGCAGGACGACGTCGGCCCCGAGCTCGATCGGGCGCTGGAGGACGGGCGTCGCGAACGTGCTGTCGACGAGGACGATCGCCCCCGCTTCCTTCGCCGCCGCCGCCGAGGCGGCGAGGTCGGTGATCCGCAGGAGGGGATTGGAAGGGCTTTCGAGCCAGACGAGGCGCGTGCCGGGCCGAAGGGCCTCGGCGAGGCCTCCCGGCCGGTGCAGGGGCGCGAACGTCGCCCCGAGCCCCCAGGCCGGGAAGAAGTCGCGCGCCGCGACCCGGTAGCCGTAGTAGACGTCCTCGGGGAGGACGACGTGGCTCCCCGGCGGCAGGGCCTGGGCGACGGCGAGGCCGGCGGCCATCCCCGACCCGAACACGAGGGCGGCCTCGCCTCCGTCCAGGGCGGCGAGGGCCTCCTCCAGGAGATCCTGGGTGGGGTTCGACTCGCGGACGTAGGTGTGGGGCGAGAGCGGGATCCCGGCCTCGTCCCGGCCGAACGTCGTCGACAGGTGGAGGGGCGGGGCGACCGCTCCGGTCGAAGGGTCGACGGAGAACGCGGCGTGGACGGCGACGGTCTCGATCCGCATGGCGTCGAAGCCTACAGGAGAGACGAGCCGTCCCGCTGTGGAAGAATCGAGGCGTGACGATCCTCCTTTCCGCCGGCGCTCCCCTCCTCGCCCTCGCCCTGGCCGGGCCTCCGGGCGCCGACCCTCCGCCCACGGCGAGGCCGGACGTCGCGTCGGGGCTCGAGACCGGGAGGGAGGGGCTTGCCCGCTACCAGTGGCGCCTCAGGACGGACATGAAGGTGGACGGCGTCCAGCGCCTGACGAAGGTGGAGGACGTTCACCTCGGCCCCGACGGGGGGCTCGTCACGAAGAAGACGGTCCGCTACGACAAGCGCCCCGAGCCGACCCCCTTCCCGGGAAACGACCCCCGGTCCGACCTTCAGCGCCCCCTGAAGCCCGAGGAGGAGGCCGAGCTCGCCGAGGCGGCCATGGACGTCATGCAGCTCTACGCGCGGACCGCCCCCGACGTCGTGCGGCGCTGGCAGGAGGGGGCCGAGCTCCTTCCGCCCGATCCCGAGCGGCCCGGGCTCGTCCGGCTGAGGGGCCGGGGGCTCGTCCGCCCGCAGGACGAGACGACGCTCTACCTCGACGAGGAGACCCGGCTCGTGTCCCAGATCGAGGTCAAGACGACCGTTTCGCCGCAGATCCGCGACATCGCGTTCCTGAGGGTCGAGTTCGAGAAGCTGCCCGCGCCGGGCGGCCCGCCCCGCCTGAAGGTCCCCGCGAGGATCTTCCTGAACATGGACTACCACGGCCGCCGCGTGGCGCTCGAGATGACGACGACCGACTACCGTTCCTGGCCCTGAGACGGCGCGGCTCCCGCTTCCGGTCACAGCGAGGCGACGCCGTCCTTCAGGCGCCGCGTCGCCACCGCCCCTCCCGCCACGACGAGCGCGACGCCGCAGGCCACGAGGACGGCCGGCGCCCCGGCCGCGGTCGCGGCGGCCCCTCCCGCGAGGGCCCCGAGCGGCATCCCTCCCCGGAACGCGAGGCTGTAGATGCTCACGACGCGCCCGCGGAGCTCGTCGCCGACGCTCGTCTGCACGAGCGTCATGAAGCTGGAGAAGACGACCATCAGGCAGGCGCCCGCCCCGACGAGGAGGGCGAAGGAGAGGGCCGGTGAACGCGAGAGGCCGAACGAGGCCGTGAGGGCGCCGAAGACGAGGAGCCCGAGCGAGCCGATGAGGCCGCGCCTGCGCATCCGGGAGGCCGTCGTCGCGACGG